>CAZRDI010000006.1:0-18713 GCA_964598825.1 uncultured Dehalococcoidales bacterium | reverse complement strand
CCACAATCTGCTTA
The DNA here is from genome assembly GCA_964598825.1 of uncultured Dehalococcoidales bacterium. Lineage (GTDB taxonomy): Bacteria > Chloroflexota > Dehalococcoidia > Dehalococcoidales > JAUXAP01 > JAUXAP01. The sequence continues at coordinate 18,699 of CAZRDI010000006.1, read as the reverse complement.
TTCCTGGGTATATCCACCCCGGCAATACGCGGCATTAGACTCCCTCCTCGCTAGGCAGAAATTTAACCCTGCCTTTGCTTATGCTTAGGATTAGAACAAATAATTCTGATCACCCCCCGCCGCTTCACCACTTTACACTTTGCACATATTGCTTTAACTGAAGCTCTAACTTTCATAATAAACCTTCATCACTTATACCGATAGGTAATCCTACCCCGACTCAGGTCATAAGGGGAAAGCTCTATCAACACTCTGTCACCAGGTAAAATTTTAATATAATGCAATCTTATCTTACCAGAAATGTGAGCTAACACCCTATGCCCGTTAGGCAAATCAACACGAAACATAGCATTGGGTAGAGACTCTACCACCTTTCCTTCGACCTCAATGGCCTCTTTTTTAGCCATAAACTCCTTATCTATACAGTAGTAAGCACCTCTGGCTCACCATCAGTAATAGCAATGGTGTGCTCAAAGTGTGCTGAAAGCTCACCATCAGCGGTAAGCACCGTCCAGTGGTCATCATCAACCCGGGTACGCCAGTCACCGATATTCACCATAGGTTCAAGGGCAAGAGCCATGCCTTTTTTCAACACCGGCCCCGAACCGGGTAGACCAAAGTTCGGTATCTGAGGCTCCTCGTGCATCTCCCGGCCAATACCATGACCGGTATACTCGCGCACCACCGAATATCCCCTGGACTCCGCATAATGCTGAATGGTGGCTGAAACATCTCCCAACCTCGCCCCGGGACGGGCAACGGCAATGCCGGCTTTGAGAGCGCCTTCAGTAGTTTCCATAAGCCGCCTGGCCTGCGGGCTGATCTCGCCTGCACCTACCGTCAATGCAGCATCACCCTGAAAACCCATAAAAATAGCCCCCAGGTCAAGAGATACAACATCGCCCTCGTTTAAAACCCTCTCCCCCGGAATCCCATGCACTATCTCATCATTTACAGACACACAGAGATTAGCCGGAAACCCCCGGTACCCCTTAAACGAGGGTTTGCCTCCCAGCTCTTCTATCTCCCTGCCTGCGATAATATCCAGCTCCTTGGTTTTCATCCCCGGTCTCACCTGTAACTTAAGTATCTGCAGCACGGTGGCAACAATCCTGCCTGCCTGCTTCATAATCTCAATTTCCTGGTCAGACTTAATAATTATGCCCATTTATGCCTCAGGTAGCAAGCCCCCTGCCCAGAGCTCCCACTATTCTTCCCCTAATCTCATCCACATCCCCTTCTCCGTTTACCTCCAGCAGCTTTCCCGCCTGTGTATAGTAATCAATCAGGGGAGCCGTCTCAGCAAAATAGACCTTCAGGCGCTCCTTGACTGTTTCCACAGTATCATCAGAGCGCTGATATAGCTCACCGCCGCACTTATCACACTTACCCCACACCTTAGGTGGAGAATTCTGAGCATGATAAGGCGTCTGGCACTGACGGCAAATCCAGCGCCCGCTGAGCCTCTCCAGCAGTTCCCCTTCAGAAACCTTAATATATACTACTTTATCTATTGCTTTACCCCGCTGAGCCAGAGCTCCATCCAGCGCCTCGGCCTGCTTCAGATTCCTGGGAAAGCCGTCAAAAATCACGCCGGTTTCACAATCCGGAGCCGCTATGCGCTCCTGCACCATCTGTATTGTTACCTCATCAGGTACCAGCATCCCCTTCTCCATATATGACTTAGCCTGCATGGCTAACTCAGTCCCCTTCTCTATTGCCTGCCGGAACAGGTCGCCGGTGGCAATATGTACCAGATTCAGCTCCCGAGCCACAGTGGCCGCTTGTGTACCCTTGCCTGCTCCAGGAGCACCCAGAAAAATAATATACACCTATCACCCCTATTTAATAAAGCCCTCATAGCGCCGCATTACCAGCTGCGCCTCCACCTGCTTCATGGTATCCAAGACAACACCAACCACAATAAGTAGACCCATGCTAGACAGCTGTATCACCTGAACACTAGTAATCTCCCGCATCAAGAAAGGCATTACCGCCACTCCGGCCAGGAAAAGGGCTCCCCCCCAGGTAATACGGTTAATAACATGATTAAGATAATCAGCGGTATGCTTCCCCGGCCGAATCCCGGGGACAAATCCCCCCTGCCGTTGCAGGGTGCCAGGCAAGTCCTGCTGCTGAAATAGCACATAAGTATAGAAAAAGGCAAAGCCAATTGTCAGCAGAAAATAAAATCCCCAGTAAAACAAGCCGCTGGGCATTGGCGCACTGGGACTAAACAGGTTCACAATGTGATTGGCAAAGTTAGGGTAGTTAGGGTCTGCCGTTGAAAGGGCAAAATAACTGGCTATCATACCGGGAAACATCACCAGAGACATAGCAAAGATAAGGGGTATCATGCCGGCGGTGTTCACCCGTAACGGAATATGAGTTGACCCTGATTGCCGGTACATACGACCGCCGCGAAAAGCGGTTTTAGCATACTGCACCGGAATACGCCGGTGCGCCTCAGTAAAGATAACTATAATTACAATGGTAGCCAGAGCAATCAAAACATACCATAACAAACCCCAGAGCTGCTGTTCCCCGGCCAGAAAACCCTGGCCGACCATTGTAGGTAAGCCAGACACAATGCCGGCAAAGATTAGTATGGATATACCATTACCAATACCGTACTCAGTAATAAGCTCACCCAGCCAGATACAAAACATGGTGCCGGCTATCATTGTTACAACAATAGCCACGGTTGGTAATGCACCGGTGCCGGCAATGACATCCGAGCGCTGAAGCAAGACCAGCTGCCCGTAACCGGCAAGACCTGCAAACGGCACCGCCAGCCAGTGGGTAATCAGATTAATCTTATCCCTGCCAGCTTCCCCCTCCTCGGAAAGGGCCTGCAGCCGCGGAATAACGGGCACCATTAGATGCATAACAATTGAAGCCGTTATATAAGGATAAACCCCCAACAACGCCACACTGAAGTTCCTCATAGCGCCGCCGCTAAACAGGTCGAGCATACCGAATATCGGCATATCCTCAAATAGCTGACTTAAGGCACTCGGGTCTACCCCGGGAAGCGGCACATGGGCTACAAAGCGGAAAACTATCAGAATGCCGGCCGTCATGAGAATACGGCGCCTCAAATCAGGTAGGTGGAAGGCATCAAGCATTGCCTGAAAGAGGCGTGGTCTAGCCTGTCTCGGCCGCATGTCCAACCTCCTCCACTGTGCCCCCAGCCGCTTCAATCTTGGCTTTAGCGGCAGCCGAGAACTTGTTTGCCTTTACCATAAGGGGATGATTAATATCACCCTCAGCCAGAATCTTAATCGGGTGCTTTAGCGATTTCACCAATCCGGTTGCCACCAACTTTTCCGGTGTTACCTCACTCCCCGATTCAAACATATTAAGCTTACTCACATTAACAGTGCTATACTCTATCCTAAAAATATTGACAAAGCCACGCTTTCGCGGCAGGCGTTGAATTAAAGGCAACTGCCCGCCTTCAAAGCCACGGTTCATCTTATAGCCAGCACGCGATTTCTGCCCTTTACAACCCCGCCCCGAATAAGTTCCATATCCGCTGCCGTCCCCTCGGCCCACTCGCTTCCTGCCTTTCTTGGAGCCAGGAGCCGGGGAAAGTTCATCCTGTCTCACGAGCTTGTCTCCTCTACCTTAACTAGATGCCTCACTTTGTTAACCATACCCCGAAGTGAGGCTGAATCATCATGCGTAACACTCTGATTTAGCCGATGAAACCCAAGAGCCTTCAAGGTTCTCTTCTGACTCTGGTTATAGCCAATGCCGCTTTTAACCCAGGTAATACACAGCTTAGTCACCAGCTACTGCCTCCTCAACTTTAAGGGCTGGCTTGCGCCTGGCTAATTCCTCTTTAGGGTCTTTAAGCTGGCTAAGGGCTAGCATTGTTGCTTTAGCCACATTAATCTTATTAGAGCTGCCCAGTGATTTTGTCAGAATATCCTTTACTCCGGCTGCCTCAACCACAGCCCGGACACTACCACCGGCAATGATACCTTTACCCGGTATTGCCGGTTTTAGCAAGACCCTGGCCGCGCTGAACTTAACCCTTACTTCATGGGGAATCGTAGTACCGGCCAACGGCACCTTAATTAAATTCTTTCTAGCAACAGCGTTAGCTTTGTTAATCGCCGCTGGTACCTCATTTGCCTTGCCAATACCAATGCCCACATACCCGTTACCATCCCCGGTTACTGCCAGAGCTGAAAAGCTGAGTCGTTTTCCACCCTTCATTACCTTAGCTACACGATTAATAGAAATCAGCTTATCGTTCAGTGCCAGGTCTGTCGGGTCTATCTTGCTTAACGGCTTCCTCATATATTCACGACTTCCTTAAAATTTTAATCCCTCACGCCGAGCTGCCTCAGCCAGAGCTTTTACTCTACCGTGATATTTATATCCACCACGGTCGAAAACTACCTGATTTATCCCTTTACTTAATGCCCGCTTGGCTACCAGAGAACCGACGAGCTCAGACCTAGCCGTCTTTGCCTTGCCAACCGCTTCGGTTTTTATCTCCGGCTCAGCGCTTGAGGCAGAGGCTAAAGTATGCCCCTGTGAATCGTCAATAACCTGAGCGTAAATATGCTGCAAACTACGGAAAACACACAAACGAGCTCTGGAGGCCGTGCCCTCCACTTTAGCCCTGATTCGGGCGTGTCTCCTACGACGAGCTGCCCTTGATCCAACTGCTCTCATTATTTCTCTCCACCTACAGCCTTACCTGTCTTAAGACGAACTACCTCACCAGCATATCTAATCCCCTTGCCTTTATAGGTATCGGGAGGACGGATAGCCCTGATTTCCGCTGCCATCTCGCCAACGACTTCCTTGTTATTCCCGCTAACCTTAACACGATTTCCCCGTTCTACATCCAGGGACACGCCCGGCAACGGTAAAACCTCCACCGTATGTGAAAACCCGACATGAAATACCAGATTATCCCCCTCTTTTTCTACCCGATAACCCACACCTACCATCTCAAGATTTTTCTCAAAGCCATCGGTTACCCCTTGCACCATATTAGCCAAAAGGCTTCGTGTCAGCCCGTGCAAAGAGCGGTGCACCTTGCTATCACTGGGACGCGACACCGTCAGGACATTATCCTTGAGGGTAATAGATATATCGGGGTTAAAACTACGGGAAAGCTCCCCCCTGGGTCCGGTCACAGTGACCCCACCCTTATTAATTTTTACCACCACACCCGGTGGCACGGTTATCGGCATTCGTCCTACCCTAGACATAAATCAACCCCGAGAATTATTTACCACACATGGCATAAAACCTCGCCACCAATCCCCTGGCGCCAGGCTTGCTGCCCCGTCATCACGCCCTTAGACGTGGAAATAATGGCGATACCCAAGCCGCCGTAAACACGGGGAATTTCTCCCCGCCCAGCATATACCCTCAGGCCGGGCTTACTTACTCTATCCAACCCGGAAAGAACGGTCTGGTTTTTATCATCATACTTGAGATGAATTTTTATTACCTTGTGTGTCTTACCTTTAACCACCTCATAATCATTAATGAAACCTTCCTCCTTAAGGATTTTAGCAATAGCCAGCTTCATCCTTGAGGATGGTACCGGTACAGAATCATGCCGCGCCATAATGGCGTTGCGTATCCGAGTTAACATATCTGCTATTGGATCAGAGATAGTCATCCTTACCCCTCAATCTAGAATCATTATTACCAGCTTGATTTCCTCACCCCGGGAATCTTGCCGGCAAGAGCCAGCTCACGGAAACAAATACGGCACAAACCAAACTTACGGATATAGGCACGAGGCCTGCCGCACAAAAGACACCGATTGTTCTGCTGTACTTTATACTTAGCAGGACGCCCTGACTTTACAATTTTCGATGTTTTAGCCATTATTCTCCTTGCTCATCCTTTGGCAAAAGGCATACCCAACAGCTCCAGCAAACGCCTGCCTTCCTCATCCGTCCTGGCCGTAGTAACTATTGAGACTGCTAGCCCCCGCCCCTTGTCTATCTTATCATACTCTATTTCAGGGAACACGGTCTGTTCCTTCAACCCCAGCGTCTGGTTGCCCCAACCATCAAGGGAATCCCGGGGAACCCCTTGAAACTCCCGAATACGGGGTAAGACAGCGTTCACCAGTTTATCAAAAAAATCGTACATACGTTTTCCCCGCAGGGTTACCACCAACCCGATGGGCATCCCTTCCCTCAATCTAAATGCGGCAATAGACTTCTTGGCCCGGGTTATCACCGGATGTTGCCCGGAAATAGTCGTCAGGTCCCCCTCAGCCGCTTCTAGAGCCTTGGCATTCTGAATTGCCTCTCCTACACCGATACTGATCACCACCTTTTCTAAACGCGGCACTTCCATTATATTTTTATACCCACCAACCTTCATCAGGGCAGATACAACCTCTTTTTTATACCTTTCCTTTAACTGTGACATTTAGTCAATCACCTCATGGCAAGAGCGGCAAACTCGCACCTTCCTGCCATCCTTCAAAACGCGAAAGCCAACACGGGTAGGCTTATTACACTTATTGCACAGTAGCATAACATTCGCTATGCTAATCGGTGCCTCCAGCTCAATAATTCCTGCCTGTCTGGCTTGCCCCCCCACCCTGGCATGCCTCTTAATAAAATTGATACCTTCAACCAGTAGCCGCTCATCCTTAGGGTAAGCAAAGCGCACTTTACCCTTTTTGCCCCTATCCTTACCAGCAACAACGAGCACGGTATCGTTTTTCCTAATCTTCATGCCAACCTCACAAAACCTCAGGCGCCAGCGATATAATCTTGGTATAATTTTTCTCTCTTAGCTCCCTGGCTACTGGTCCAAATATCCTGGTTCCTTTAGGGTTATTCTTATCAGTGAGAATCACGGCGGCATTCTCATCAAACCTGATATAAGAACCATCGGGACGCCGATACGGCTGAGCACAACGAACGATAACCGCCCTGACCACCTCTCCCTTCTTTACCATTGCTCCCGGGATTGCCCGTTTGACTGAAGCCACAATGACATCACCAATCCGGGCATATCTCTTCCCCGTGCCACCCGGCACGTTAATACACATAAGCTGTCTCGCCCCGGTATTATCTGCCGCCTTAAGTCTGGTTTCCTTTTGGATCATACTATTCTATCCTAATCTATCCTGAAGCCATTTTCAGGTTATCTCCCCGGGTTGAATCTCCGCCACCACTCCCTTGGTTACTATCTCAGTTACCCGCCACCGCTTCTGCTTTGATAGCGGACGAGTTTCTACGATTCTTACCATGTCTCCCAGACCACACTCGTTATTTTCATCGTGAGCTTTATACTTAACCGCCCTCTTCAGGGTCTTCTTATATAACGGATGGCGCTTGGGTGTTTCCACAGCCACAACCACCGTCTTATCCATCTTATTACTCACTACCCGACCAAACCTGGTTTTACGTTTTATCTCCATAACCACCTACTCTCCTTTAAGCCTCCGACTTCCCTGCATCAGCCTTCTCTCTTTCCCCCATTATCGTCTTCAGTCGAGCAAGTTTTTTCCTAACTCTCCCAATTTCACGGTGATTTACCAGCTGTTTGGTAGACAGACGAAAGCGAAGGTCAAACAGCTCCTGGTAAGCCGCCTCTACTTGCTTTGCCATCTCTTCGGCACTTAGAGCTCGAATCTCCTGAACCTTCAACTTACAATCCCCTATTTACAGAATCGTCACCACTAGCCGCCAGACTACGACTTATGTGGAGCTATCCCGGTTTCTCTAAGCATAAATTTAGTATTTATAGGAAGCTTGTGTGCAGCAAGGCGCATCGCCTCTCTAGCTATCTCCTCGCTGACGCCCCCCATTTCAAATAAAACTCTCCCTGGTTTAACCACAGCCACCCAGTGGTCCGGAGGACCTTTGCCCCCACCCATGCGGGTCTCAGTCGGCTTCTTGGTAACCGGTTTATCAGGGAAAATGCGAACCCAGACGTTCCCACCACGACGAATGTGATGAGTAATAGCCCGCCTTGCCGCCTCAATCTGACGGCTGGTAATCCAGGCGGGCGCCAGTGCCTGCAAAGCAAAGTCACCAAAAATAACCGTATTGCCGGAGTGGGCTTTACCCCGGAGATGCCCTCCGTGAGTCTTACGATATTTCACGCGCTTAGGTTGTAACATCTTTCTCCTCTTCCGCCGCTATTGCCTTCTTCTTCTTTGCCACTGCCTTGGCCGGTTTCTCTTCCGCCGCTACCGCTTTCTTCTTCTTTGCCACTGCCTTGGCCGGCTTCTCTTCCGCCGCTACCGCCTTCTTCTTCTTTGCCGCTGCCTTGGCCGGCTTCTCTTCCGCCGCTACCGCCTTCTTCTTCTTTGCCGCTGGCTTAGCCGGTTTCTCTTCCGCGGCTACCGCTTTCTTCTTCTTTGCCGCTGCCTTGGCCGGCTTCTCTTCCGCTTTTTCCTCTACGGCCACTTCAACAGCTACCGGCTCTGCCGGCTTTTCTACGGGTTCGGCAGCAGTGATAGGCTCTAACCCCTCACCCTCAGCAGTGGCTGCCTCAACAGGCATCTCTTCTTCTTCCACCTTAGGTTCAGGAAGGATCTGCCCTTTATTTATCCAGACTTTTACTCCAATCCGACCCAGGGTAGTACGTGCCTCAGTAAAGCCGTAGTCAATATCGGCTCGCAGGGTATGGAGGGGTACCTGCCCCTGATGCATAACCTGACGACGAGCTATCTCAGCACCGCCCAATCTACCGGCACAACTGACTCTTACTCCCTTAGCACCGGCCTGAATGGTACGAGTCATTGCTTGCTTCATAGCCCTGCGGTAAGCAATACGGCGTTCAATCTGCCCGGCTATCGCCTTGGCTACTAAATAAGCATCAAGCTCAGGTTGCCGAATCTCCTGAATATTAACCTGAACCCTCTTTCCAATAAGGTCTTCAAGGTGGTGTCTCGTTTCATCAACTCGCTGCCCTCCTCGCCCAATGACAACACCAGGCCGAGCAGTATAAATGGTTACCGACACCATATTTGCCTGGCGGTCAATCTCCACCAGAGAGACACCGGCCTCATCATACTTTGATCGAATAGCCTTACGAACCTTTAAATCTTCCTGCAAAAACTCTAGATAGTGCTTATCAGAATACCACTTAGCCTGCCAATCACGTATGACACCAAGCCTGAAACCCACGGGATGAACTTTATGTCCCATTAATCTTCCTTCTCCCCAACAACAACAGTAATATGGCTAGAACGTTTAAGTATAGGGCTGGCTCGCCCTCGAGACCGGGGGCGAAATCTCTTCAAAGTCGGCGCCTCATCAGCAAAGATTTTAACAATCTTCAAATCCTGAGAAGCCACCTGGAAATTACTCTCAGCATTAGCTGCCGCTGATTTCACCAGCTTGGCTACGATTCGAGCTTTCGGTGTAGGTGTAAATCTAAGTAAGGTCAGCGCTTCATCCACATTCTTACCCCGCACCATATCTATTAACGGCCGTACCTTACGCGGTGATACCCTTACACTTTTAGCTATTGCTTTTACTTCCATCTATAGCCTACCTGTTATCTCCTTCTTGTCTGGGCAGCCCTGTCTGACTTGGATACGTGTCCCCTGAAGGTTCGAGTTGAAGCAAATTCGCCAAGCTTATGCCCAACCATATTCTCAGTAATAAAGATGGGTACATGCCGCCTGCCATCATGAACCCCGATAGTAAGCCCTACCATCTGAGGCAGGATGGTGGATGAGCGTGCCCAGGTTTTTATTACCGTCTTCTCGCCCGAGCGCTGAACCGCCTCCACCTTCTTCAGCAGCTTAGCGTTAACCTCCGGCCCTTTCTTAGTTGACCTTGACATTCCGCCTACTTCCCCCTACGTTTGATAATCATTTTATCTGAAGGCTTTGCCTTACGAGTTCTATAGCCTAAAGCCGGCTTACCCCATGGCGTTTTAGGCCCGGGTAATCCTATCGGAGACCTGCCTTCTCCACCACCGTGGGGATGGTCACGCGGGCTCATTGCTGAACCTCTCACCGTGGGTCGCCAGCCTAACCAGCGTTTACGCCCCGCCTTACCCAGATTGATGCTCCGGTGGTCAACATTGCCCACCTGCCCAATAGTGGCCATGCAATCAATGTGAATGCGCCGCACCTCAGTAGATGGCAAACGAACCAAGGCGTACTTACCCTCCTTAGCCATCAATTGAGCCGCAACTCCAGCACTCCGCACCAGCTGTCCACCCTTCCCTTTTTTCAACTCAATATTATGGATTAGAGTGCCGCTCGGGATTAGCTTCAACGGTAAAACATTACCGGGCTTTAGCTCAGCACCATCACCTGACTTTATCACATCCCCAACATTAAGCTCAGTAGGGGCAAGAATATAACGTTTTTCTCCATCGGCATAATAAATGAGCGCAATACGCGCCGAGCGGTTAGGGTCATATTCAATAGCCGCTACTCTGCCGGGAACACCAAACTTGTCCCGCTTAAAGTCAATAATGCGAAGCCTGCGTTTCGCCCCACCACCCCGGTGGCGAACCGTTATCCTTCCCTGATTATTACGCCCAGCCCTCTTCTTAAGCGGCAAGAGCAACGACTTCTCCGGCTTACCCTTGGTTATTTCTTCAAAGGTAGAACCGCTCATGCCCCGCCTACCTGGAGAAGTTGGACGATATGTCTTTAGTGCCACTTAATTCCCCTTCTATAAAATACTAAACGCCCTCAAAGATTTCAATTTTGTCCCCTGGCTTAAGGGTGACGATTGCCTTCTTCCAGGACCGAGTCATCACCTTCCGCCTGCCTATCCTTCGCTCTTTACCCCTTATCATCATCACATTGACCGCAGTTACCTTAACCTTAAATGCCTTTTCCACAGCCTGCTTAACCTGCGGTTTATTAGCTTCCTCAGCCACCTCAAAAACATACTTACCCTGAGCTTGAAGAACAGTATTCTTCTCAGTTATTAACGGTTTGCGTAACACCTCATACGGATGCACTTTCTTCTCCTTGAGGCGCTCTAATTCCCCACAACCGCTCTGTCCTGCGCACTGCATCTTCAGTCATCAATAACACCTTATGAGAAAGGAGGTCAACTACGTTGATTAAGCCAGCCGGTGTTGTTTTAACCCCCTTAAGATTACGAGCTGACTTAACAACCTTTTCTTCCGCCTCGCCGGTAACAATAAGAGCCGAGGAGTTCACCCCCAACGCTGACAAAATTTTCGCCATCTCCCTGGTCTTGGGCTCGTCAAACACCAGCTGCTCCAGAACCTTTAGCTCTTCATCCCTGGCCTTCGCCGATAGACTGCACCTTATAGCCAGTTGACGCATCTTTTTAGGCATTGCCTGCCGGTAGCTCCTCGGTTTAGGGCCAAAGATAACGCCGCCACCCCTGCGCAGGGGCGACCTTCTGCTGCCAGCCCGAGCATTACCCGTGTGTTTCTGGCGATACATTTTTCTAGTACTACCAGAAACCTCGCTACGAGTCTTAGTACTGGCCGTACCCTGACGAGCATTTGCTCGCTGTCTTACCATCGCCTGGTGCACCACTGACTCGTTAAAAGGCACACCAAAAACGTGGTCGCTCACCTCAATATTTTTAACTATCTCACCGTTAAGGCTATAAACTGGAACCTGCACTTCCTCACTTCCCCCTAGCCGATTTACTTATTATCAGTAGTCCGTTTCTGGCTCCGGGGACTGCCCCCTTAACCAGCAGCAGGTTGCGGTCAGGGTCAGCCTCAAATACCTCCAGACGCTGCACCGTCACCCGTCTATTACCCATATGACCTGCCATTCGTGTTCCTTTGAACACTCTCCCTGGAGAGGTACCAGCTCCTACAGAGCCCGGGGCACGGTGCCGGTCAGACTGACCATGAGTTTTAGGGCCACCGGCAAAATGGTAGCGCTTTACTACACCGGCAAAGCCCTTACCCTTTGACACCCCGGTAACATCAACCAGGTCACCCGGCTGAAACAGGCTAACATCAACCTTTTGTCCTACCTCCATGGATTCCGTATCATCCACCCTGAACTCCCGCAGATATCTAAACTGGGCCAGCTCCTTGAGATGCCCCTTTTGAGGAGACTTGAGCCTCTTGACTTCACCAAATCCAAGCTGAGCCGCACTATAACCCTCGCCAGCCACAGTTTTGACCTGTGTTACTGTACACGGCCCAGCTTCAATGGCAGTTACTGCCTCCACCCTGCCATCGTCGCTGAATAGCTGCGTCATACCTAACTTTTTGCCGATAATACCCTGAAGCATATCTTTAGCATCCTGAATTTTTATAACTTAATATCTATTTCAACCCCTGAGGGCAAATTTACCGTAGTTAAGGTGTCTATCGTCTTAGAAGTCGTCTGCATAATATCAATAAGCCTCTTATGAGTCCGGATTTCAAAATGCTCCTGCGAATCCTTATCTATAAAGGGAGAGCGGATAACGCAGAACTTCTTGATATGGGTAGGTAGAGGCACCGGCCCAACAACAACAGCCCCGGTAGATTCCACAGTCTCTACAATCTGCCGGGCAGCCTGGTCAAGTATTTTATGGTCATAACCCTTTAGCTTAATACGAATCTTCTGGTCAGCCATATAAAGAGCACCTCATCCTAGTCTCTTCCATAATCCTTCCAAGTTTTATCCTTTCAGTATGATTCCCCATGTCGCATTCTTTATCCCAGGATTTTAAGAAACCCGGAACTGACTTACCTCCCACCTGTAGCCTTAATCTGGTCAACCAGTTCCGGTGGTAGCACCTGATAGCGATAAAATTCCAAAGAGTGGGTGGCTCTCCCCTGAGTTAGTGACCTGAGACCGGTGGTATAGCCAAAGGCCTCAGCCAGAGGAATGAAAGAGTGAACAGTACACATTTCACCGTGTGTTTCAACAGCTTCAATCCGCCCCCTCCTGGCATTGAGATCGCCTATTATATCGCCAAGAAACTGTTCCGGTGTAACCACCTCCAGTTTCATAATCGGCTCCAGAAGAGTGGGACCTGCCTTAGCCACACCTTTTCTCAGCGCTATCGAGCCGGCCATTCTAAAGGCAATATCAGAGGAGTCAACATCGTGATAACTGCCATCATAAAGTGCCGCTCTAATATCAACCACAGGATAACCCGCCAATACCCCGGTTTGAATAGCCTCTTTAATACCAGCCTCCGTCGCCGGAATATACTGCCTGGGTATAATCCCCCCTTTTGTCCTGTCTTCAAATTGAAAGCCGCTACCCCGCTCCATAGGCTCAAGCTCAAGACAAACGTGACCATACTGGCCGTGGCCTCCGCTCTGCCGAACAAATTTACCTTCGGCCCGCACCGGTATAGTAATAGTCTCCTTATAAGCAACCCGGGGTCTACCCACTTTTGCCCCCACCCTGAATTCAGTGAGCAGTCTACTTACAATGACTTCCAGGTGAAGTTCACCCATACCTGAGATAACCGTCTGGCCCGTCTCCTCGTTAAACTCCACCTTAAAGGTAGGGTCTTCCTCAGTCAGTCTTTGCAGGGCTTCCCCCATCCTGTCCTGGTCAGCCCTGGTTCTGGGCTCAATGGCAACAGACAATACCGGCTCCGGGAAGCGGATAGATTCAAGAAGTATGGGATGAGAGATATGGCACAGTGTATCACCGGTAAAGGTATTCTTAAGACCCAGTGTGGCTACTATAGCCCCGGTATCTGCCTCCCTTATTTCCTCACGGTGGTTGGCATGCATTAACAGTAAGCGTCCAAGGCGCTCTTTCTTATCTCGGACTGCGTTATATACATGGTCTCCTGTTACCACTCTACCCGAATACACTCTAAAGTAGACCAGTCTGCCCACGAAGGGGTCAGCAACGACTTTAAAGGCCAGCGCTGAAAAGGGGGCATCATCTCTGGGTGGAAGGCTGACTTCAGTTCCTTGCCTGGTGTCAATAGCCCGCATAGGTGGCACTTCTAATGGAGAAGGAAGATAATCTACAATGGCATCAAGTAATGGTTGAATACCCTTATTCTTCAGCGCACTACCGCAAAGAACAGGCACTCCCTTACTGGCCAAGGTCACCCTTCTCAAAGCCAGCTTCAGGTCAGGGACGGTAATACTACTACCACCAACATAAGCTGTCATAATCTCATCATCACATTCAGCTAATTTTTCAATAAGCTCCTGGCGGTATTTATCACATGCCGCCTTCTCTGACTCAGGGATAGCTACCTCCGATGGGATTGAATCAATAGTACCATCAAAGCTCCATGCCTTATTCTCAACCAGATCAATAACACCCCGGTATGACTCTTCACTGCCTAAGGGCAGTTGTATAGTTAGAGGCACGGCTTGTAGCCGTTCTTGAATCATAGATATAGTGCGATTAAAATCGGCACCGGGACGGTCCATCTTATTAATGAAGCAAATCCTGGGCACATTATACCTGTCAGCCTGTCGCCAGACTGTCTCCGATTGAGCCTCAACTCCAGCCACACCGTCAAAGACCACCACCCCACCATCCAGTACTCTAAGGCAGCGCTCTACCTCAGCGGTGAAATCTATATGCCCCGGCGTATCAATAATATTGATGCGGTGGTCCCGCCAGTGACTGGTGGTTGCAGCAGAAGTAATGGTAATGCCACGCTGCTTCTCCTGCTCCATCCAGTCCATTACCGCCGTTCCTTCATGGACCTCGCCAACCTTATAGGTGCGCCCGGTGTAATACAGCACCCTCTCGGTGACGGTAGTCTTACCGGCATCAATGTGGGCGATGATAGCTATATTCCGTATGAGGTCTAATGGAAATCTCTTAGACACAGTCCTACCCTTTACCTCAAACTTTTCTGATACTGCACTTTTTACCATAACACTAGACTTAATAATATATAACCTTTCACCATCTGTAGTGGGCAAAAGCCCTGTTAGCCTCTGCCATCTTATGAGTATCGTCACGCTTCTTAATAGTTGCCCCTTCTCCTCTTGAGGCATCACCAAGCTCAGCAGCCAGCTTCTCCGCCATAGACTTGCCCCCTCTAGCCCTGGCCGATTTTATCAACCAGCGCATAGCTAGAGACTGACCACGCTCAGGCCGAACCTCCACCGGCACCTGATAAGTAGAGCCACCGACACGACGGGACTTGACCTCAAGTACTGGCGTGACATCCTTCACCGCCTTTTCCAGAATAGCGACCGGGTCTTTCTGCCCCCGCTTCTCTATAATCCGCAGAGCATCATACACTATCCCTTCAGCAGTGCTTTTCTTGCCCCGCATCATTATGTTATTTATCAACTTAGCCACAATCACGCTGTGATTATTGGCATCAGGAGGTGTACCTCTCCTTATAACTCGACCTCGCCTTGGCATCTTACCTCCTCCTACTCTGGTGCTTCTTCACTAGCTGCGGCTGGCGCTTCAGCAGTCTCACCCGGCGCTTCGGCAAGTATAGTTGGTGCTCCACCTCGTTTAGCACCATACTTACTACGTCCCTGACGGCGGTTAGCCACACCAGTAGTATCCAGTGCTCCCCGAATAATATGGTAACGAACACCGGGTAAATCCTTCACCCTGCCGCCTTCAATCAAGACCACCGAGTGTTCCTGTAACTCATGCCCCTCGCCGGGAATATAGGCTGTTACCTCTATCGTATTGGTCAACCGAACCCTGGCTACTTTACGCAGTGCCGAATTAGGCTTCCTCGGAGTGGTAGTCTTCACCTGGACACAAACCCCCCGCTTCTGAGGGGAACCCTTCCCCCGCCTCAGCTTATTCTCCAAAGCATTATATGTGAGCCTCAACGCCGGCGTCTTAGTCTTCTTAAAGACCTTTTTACGACCTTTACGGACGAGTTGATTAACAGTAGGCAATTGCTCCTCCTAACCCATACAATTTTTATGGATGAGCTAAGGCTCATCCATAAAATAGATTGAAACCACGTTTCAATCTATTACACGCTAACTGAACCACCAAACGCTAAACAACGAGTTTACCATAATGAAGGGTTAGCTGTCAACAACCGTCATGAGGTCGGATTACCTTGCCCAACCCGTCCGTAGTCATCCTCCAGCCTTTTCACATCTTCCAATTCGGAGGTTGAGACTTCAAACAGGGTGGTATCGTCTATTGCCTCCAGCCGATGCTTGGTAAGCGGGGAGATTCTTACACAGTAACCGGGCTCAGCCACAGTGGACACCATTTGCCCATCGTTCCCCTCAATTTCCAGCAGGGCTTTGCCCTTATAGACATACATGCTTTCGTCTTTCTTCTCATGGTACTGCAGGCTGAGCCTGTGCCCTTTTTTGACGAAAATTAATTTACCGGCATATCTGGGGGTATGAGCAAATAACAGCTCAAACCCCCAGGGCTTTTCCGTTTTTCTAGGAAGTTTATTTTCCACAATCGCTTCCCCTGTAGAAACTTGAGTATATCTAAACCCCGGCTAACCCTTTGCCCATCTCAAGCAGTTTTCCTACCCGGGCTGGAGAACTACTCTCAGCATAAATACGAAGCACCGGCTCAGTCCCGGAGAACCTGATAAGCAGCCAGGTATTATCGGCAAGGATGAACCGAAAGCCGTCACCGGTGTCGAATTTCACCACCTTAACGCCATCAATGGATTCGGGTGGATTGTCTTTTATACGATTTATTATCGCCTGGCGCTCCCCGGCAGGAAATTCCAAGTCTACCCGTTCATAGTGGTGAGGTCCTACCTTGCTGTAGAGATAGTCCAGGAGTTCCGACGGCGTTTTGCCCGTCTTAACCATCAGGTCAAGGAAATAAAGACCGGCTAGAATGCCATCGCGCTCCGGTATATGACCCCGGAAGCCGTAGCCCCCACTCTCCTCCCCACCGATAAGCGCATTCTCAGCAAGCATTACGGGGGCAATATATTTGAAGCCTACCGATGTCTCATAGACAGGCACGTTAAACATCTCACCCAGGCGGTAGAGCATACTGGTAGTAGTGATTGACTTTACTATAGGGCCCCGCTCACCGCGCACCTCCAGCATGTAGAGAGCCAGAAGAGCATAGACCTGGAGCTGGGTTAGAAACACCCCGTTCTCGTCCATGATGCCAATGCGGTCAGCATCGCCATCGGTGGCTAATCCCACAGCGGCCTTCTCCTTTTTTACGGCATCCGAAAGCCTGCCCAGATTAGCCGCAATCGGCTCAGGTCGTATCCCGGGGAATAGAGGATTGCGCTCACCATTTATCTCTACTAACTCAATGGCTCCGCCTTCCAGCAGCATCTGAAAATAACCGACCCCAGCTCCATACATGGGGTCAATAACTACCTTCAGCTTAGCCTGGCGCAGCTCGTTCAGGTCAATCAGGCTGCTTAGCTGACGCGAGTAAGACGGGTACAAATCAAGGTATTCTATCATCCCCTGCTTCACCGCCTCACCCAGCGACGTCTGATTTACCTTCCCTCCGACAAGACAGCGGGAAATATGCTTCTCCAGTTCGGCAATAACCTCGGTAGATGCACTGGCGCCATCCTCGCTTTTGTACTTAAAGCCGTTCCAGATAGCCGGATTATGGCTGGCAGTTATAATGATAGCCCCGCCAGCCTTTTGAGCCACCACGCCAAAGCTTACCACCGGTGTTGGCGCAGCCCTGGGGCAGAGATATACCTTGATTCCGTTACCGGCAACCACCGCAGCAGCAGCCGAGGCAAAGTCCTCGGAGGCAAAGCGGGTATCATAGCCGATAACCAGCCCGCGCTCAGCCAGACCGACCTGCTTAAGGTAATCAGCCACCCCCTGGGCACAAGCTCGCACATTGTCAAAGGTGAAATCCTCAGCAATAATGCCCCGCCAGCCGTCAGTACCGAACTTAATAGGATTCGGATTGTTTATATACCTCTCCCCCTTTAGATTCTTATTCGGTTGCTTATCATTACCAGATAGTGGAAACGCACAGTCAAGGCTAGATATATCTGCCCACCGACTTAGCAACTGCTCCGAGTTCTTCCATCAATCTGGCAAAATCTGACATTGTTAGAGACTGGAGACCATCCACCAGAGCTTCTTTAGGATTGGGGTGAACCTCAATGAGAAGTCCATCGGCACCGGCAGCTACAGCTGCCTTGGCAATTCCCGGCACCAGTGAGTAGTGACCGGCAGCGTGACTGGGGTCGACAATCACCGGCAGGTGACTGAACCTCTTGACCACCGGTATTGAGGAAATGTCCAGTGAAAAGCGAATGCTGTCTTCGAATGTCCTGATTCCCCGCTCACAGAGAATAACCTGCGTGTTGCCCTCCGCCAGCAGGTAGTCAGCTGCCGTAAGCCACTCGGTAGTAGTGCACGAAAATCCGCGCTTCAGAACAACGGGACGCTTACCCCGACCAACATTGGTCAGCAGGGCAAAGTTCTGCATATTACGGGAACCAACCTGCAGGACATCGGCATATTCGGATACCAGCTCAACATCGTGAGGGTCTACTACCTCGGTAACCACGGGTATATCAAACCGCTCCCTGGTCTTTGCCAGTAGCTCCAGCCCGGCCCTGGCCAGTCCCTGAAAGCTGAAGGGTGAGGTACGCGGCTTGAAAGCGCCGCCGCGCAGGACACTGGCTCCGGACTTCTTTATTGCCTCAGCCACCTGCATAAGCTGCTCCTCACTCTCCACAGCACAGGGCCCCGCCATGACTATAATACGCTTACCTCCAACCTTAACCCCGCCAATGGAAACCAAGCTGTCCTCTGCTTTGAACGTGCGGGAGGCAAGCTTGTAGGGCTTCATAATCCGGGTTACACTCTCCACTCCGGGGAGCACAG
>CAZRDI010000005.1:14515-19382 GCA_964598825.1 uncultured Dehalococcoidales bacterium | reverse complement strand
TTTCAGCAATATATGCAGGTAGAAATCCATAATGATGGTCCGGTAACAATACTGCTGGATAGCAGGGAGAAACTAAGAGGTGAAAGTTAAGTGAATCAGATCGGCGGTCTGGCTGGTAAATTAAGAGGGTTGGGGTATCGTCTGACACCCCAGCGGGCGATGACTCTGGCGGTTATTGAGGGCACCAGTGACCACATCAGCGCTGAGGAAATCTATGCTCAGGTGGCGGCCAGGTATCCCAGGGTTAATATATCGACAATCTACCGCACGCTGGAGTTGCTTAAGCGGCTTGACCTGATATATGAGGTGGACTTGGGGGAGGGTCGTATCAGGTATCATCCTGAAGAGAGGGGACATCATCATCACCTGGTGTGCCGTAAGTGCGGAGCTGTAATTGATGTGGGCGAATCGGTGCTGTTTCCTCTTCAGGCCGTTCTACTTCAGGCATTCGGCTTTAGCGCTGAGTTGAGGCATATGGCTATCTCGGGCCTCTGTGAAAAGTGCCGCGAGTAGTTCTTTCAATTTTTGTTGTACATTTTGGCAGGTATATCAAATTAATACTGGTCTCATGGAGGTGTCATGGCTAACGAAGAGCGAGCAAAACTCAAAACTCTGTTAACATACTGGATTGAGCACAACAAAGAGCATGCCGAAGAGTTTAGAGAATGGGCGGAGAAGGCGAAGGAGTTTGGGGAAACTGAAATCTGCGACGAAATATCACAGGCGGCTCAGGACCTGGATAGAGCAAACGGTCCCTTATACCAGGCATTGGGCAGGTTGGAGGAGGGGAAATAAAGATGTGTTTATCCAAGGCATATATTGACAGAAATGGTAAAAAAGAGCTTTTTATGGAAGAGGTTACCTCGTTAGGCATTGAGGGTGACAGGCTTCTGTTAAGGACGCTGTTCGGTGAGCAAAAGGAGATACGGGCGGATATTAGAGAGATTGATTTCATGACCCATAGCATAGCGTTAGAGAATGTGAGAGAAGGCGATTAGCGGTCTGTCGGGCGGTAAAAATTTTTTCAAAAGTGCTATTGCATCTTATTGCAATAGCACTGAATTAGACAGAGTAAAGGCGTGCTTTATGAAAAAACTCAAGGTTTTCATTGTTGGTATTCTGGTCTTGGTTTTCGTTGTTTCCTCGCTTCTGAACGGTTGCACAACAACAGAAACTTCTCAGCTTAAAGTGGTTACCACCACGTCTATGATGGCTCAGATAGTGGAGATAGTCGGGGGTGATTCGGTTGAGGTGGTTTATATTCTTCCGCCGACTCAATGTCCGGGGCACTATGACGTCAAACCCGGGGATATTCAGCAGCTGGCTGATGCCGACCTTTTTCTCTTGCACGGCTGGCAGGGGGAGAGTTTTGCTCAGGAATTAATTGATTCAGCCGATAATCCTGACCTGAGTGTGGTCAGGATTCAGGTCAAGGGTATATTCATGACACCACCGCCGCAGTTGGAGGAGGATGAAACACTCACGGGCGACTACTGGATGACGCCGCCGGTGCAGCGGGAGGCGGTCGGGATGGTCGCCGATGCCCTGTGCCGGATAGATGCCGGGAACTCTGCTGCTTACGAGGTGGCGGCGGCAGAGTACAGCGACAGGATTGAGGCTAAGGAAGCACAGATAAGGCTTCAATTGGAGCAGGCAAATGTATCCGGCGTAGACGTTATTTGTGCCGGGATGCTGGTTGGATTTGTTGAGTGGGTCGGGCTCGATATTGCCGCTACCTACGGCAGACCCGACTCCCTTACACCGCAGGTGGTTCGGGAACTGGTGGACACCGGCAGGGAGGAAAATGTAGCTCTGATTATTGATAACCTGCAGAGCGGGCAAGATGCCGGGGCAGGAATAGCCGAGGAGCTTGGCTGTCAGAGAATAATACTTTCCAATTTCCCGGGTGGTTTTGATAACACCGAGACCTGGGAGAAGGCTATTGACGATAACATTGAGCGAATCTTGGAGGCAATAGGTCAGTAGCCGTATAATGCGCAGGAGGTGAGGGGTAAGGAGATGGGAGCCGCCGTTATCAATATTGAGGATGCCGTAGTTTCCTACAGGGAAGATGTAGCTCTGCGGGGCGTGTCGCTTAGTGTGGAGTCGGGTGAGTTCATCGGTATTATCGGGCCTAACGGCGCCGGGAAAACTACGCTTCTTACCCTGGTTAATGGCCTGGGCAAGCTGCTCAGCGGGCGGGTAAGAGTTCTGGGAAGTCCTATTACCCCGGGCGGTAGCCGTTCCCTGCGAAGGAAAGTCGGCTATGTGCCTCAGGTTGAGAATATAGACCCGCGTATGCCGATGAGTGTTCGTGAGGTGGTGATGATAGGTCGCTACGGGCTTCTGGGTTTGCTGAGGAGACCGGGTAAGCACGACTGGGAAATAGTGGACGAGATGTTGGAGCTGGTAGGCATGAGTCACCTTGCTCGACGTCCCATCGGTCACCTCTCCGGGGGCGAGCAGCAGCGGGTGGCTATAGCTCGTTGTCTGGCGCAGGAGCCGGAGCTGTTCCTGCTTGACGAGCCGACGGCTTCACTGGACTGGAAAGCAAAGGACGGGATAGTGGAGCTGGTCAAACAAATCCATGACTCACGGCACCTCACTACTTTATTCGTGACGCATGACTTGAGCTGTTTACCTGCCGCCTGCGACCGTCTGGTGCTGATGAAGGGGGGGCTCATCTGGGATGAGGGCTCTCCCGATAAACTGCTCACTGATGCTAACCTGAGCCAGTTATATGATATGACTCTTTCGGCGGTGGCGAAGAAGCGGCAGGAAGCTATTTTTTCCTGATGCTAAAGGAGTTTTAGGCTTGGACTTGTCCATTTTTGGGTACCAGTTCATGCAGAATGCCATCCTTTCGGCTTTTCTGGGCGGTATCGCTTGTAGCACCATAGGTGTTTTCGTGGTGCTGATGCATATGCCCTTTATCGGGGTGTGCATGTCCCACGCTGCCTTTGCCGGGGCACTGCTCGGGTTATGGCTGGGCTTTAATCCTTTAATAGGTGCCCTTGGCGTCAGTCTACTGTCGGCGGCCATCATTGGGCCGCTCGCTGACCGGGGGCAGATTAATCCTGAGACATCGGTGGGGGTCGTCTTTTCCCTTATGCTGGGGATTGCCTTTCTCTTCATGGGGCTGATGCCCGGCAGCAAATCAGGGGCTCTGGAGCTGCTGTGGGGCAGTATCCTTACCAATACCAGAAGCGACATTATATTCCTGGCGGCAGTTGCCGTTGTTGTAGTGGGGCTGGTTTTTATCTTCTATAAGGAAATCAAGGCTACCATTTTTAACCGTGATATGGCGCTCTCGGTGGGTATACCGGCTACGCTGATTTTATACGGCGTCCTGTTTTTAAGTGGCGCTACTATCACTGTTTCTCTGCGTTCTATAGGTGGACTGCTCATCTTTAGCCTGATTCTGAATCCAGCCGCCGCTGCCTATCAGCTCACCTACAGCATGAAACGGATGTTTCTGCTCTCGGCCGGTTTTGGTGTTTTCTCTGGTTGGATGGGTCTCTTACTCTCCTACATTTTCGATATTCCCAGTGGTGCCACCATAGTGATTACCTCATCGCTAATATTTATGATAGCCGCCGTCTTTTCTCCCAAGAGGAAGGTGAAAGGCTGGCAGTCCGGGGCGCTCTTGAAAGGGCAACAGTGATTAGAGCACACCTGAGTCTGAGCAGGGATAGCTTAGATGAGTTTGAGGGTCTGCGGTTTAAGCTCAAGGCTGATATCCAGGGCTTTTGAGGAGTGAGTGAGGGCGCCGATGGATATGATATCAACGCCCGCTTCAGCCGCTGCCCGGACGTTAGCCAGTGTAATGCCTCCGGAGGCTTCAAAGGTGACTCTGCGTGGAATTAAATTCACCACACGATGCATCTCATCAGGGCTCATATTATCCAGCATGATTATATCGGCTCCGGCTTCAGCTGCCTCCATAGCTTCCTCAGCGGTGTTGACTTCTACCTCAACCTTTAAGCCCTGAGGGGCATTCTGCTTGGCCTTAACTACGATATCTTTCAGGCTCATGCCCAGGGCGCGCAGCGCCGCTAGGTGGTTGTCTTTAATCAGGATGGCGTCACCGAGGTGAAGGCGGTGGTTATGTCCCCCGCCCATGCGCACCGCATACTTCTCCAGTAGCCTGAGGCCGGGTGTGGTCTTGCGTGTGTCGGTGACATTAGCCGCTAATCCCTGTGTTTCGGCTACGTATTGGGCTGCCTCTGAGGCAATGCCGCTGAGCCGCTGCAGAAAGTTGAGGACTGTCCGCTCTGCTTTGAAGATGCTGGCTACATTACCGGAAACAGTAGCTAAAATGTCTCCCGGTTTTACCCTGGCTCCGTCTTTAATAAGCAGGTCAATTTTAAGTGAGGGGTCGACCCTGAGAAATACTCTCTCGGCTACCTCACCGCCGGCAAGTATCCCCTTGTCCTTGGCCAGTATGGATGCTTTCCCCTGGAGTTCGGGTGGTATCAGTACTTCACTGGTTATATCGCCATGGCTTGTGTCCTCGGTCAGGGCGGTGTCTATGATGCTGTCAATCTGGTCTCTGGATATTTGCATATTTTACCTTCGTTTCTTTGATGTGAATACAATGTGCTGCTGCCACAGGGGAGAGTTTTTTGGGAAGTCGGAGCGGAAGTGGGCTCCACGGCTCTCTTCCCTGAGCAGGGCTGCCTCGGTCATTAACCGACCGGTTAGAACCAGGTTGTTCAGCTCGTAGGAGGGGCGGTCTGTAGGCTGGGGCAGGGATTTTTGCCAGGAAGCCAGAATACCGGCTGCTTCAGACAGGCTTTTCTTGTTACGTATAATGCCTACTTTATCCCAGAGTAGCTGTTGCAGAGCAGAGAGATTGGGTGCGGGT
>CAZRDI010000005.1:0-14415 GCA_964598825.1 uncultured Dehalococcoidales bacterium | reverse complement strand
ACATCAAGGAAGACCCTGTCTGACCCCGTCTTTTCCATCTCATACAGGGTGCTGCGGGCTACCACGTCCCTTGGTGCCAGGTCACCCTCCGGCACATATTCGGGCATGAAGCGGTGCCCTTCTGCATTGCGTAGCACCCCACCTTCACCTCTGACTGCTTCTGATATAAGAAATGGGGCTACTCCGGGCAGGCGCAGGGCGGTGGGGTGGAATTGAAAGAACTCGGTGTCAACGATTTCAGCCCCCGTATTAAAGGCCAGGGCTATGCCGTCACCGGTGGCTATATCGGAGTTGGTATTGAGTTTGAATAGCTGCCCGCCGCCGCCAGTGGCTAAAATCAGACAGCTGCATCCGAATTTCTCAATAGAGCCGGTGTGGCAATCAAGGGCTTTTATTCCTGAAACCCGTCCTTTTTCTATCAGAATCTCGGTAGCCAGGCAATCTTCAAGCACCTGGATTTTGGATGCGCGAACCCGCTTGCTGAGAGTGACTTCAATATGTTCGCCGGTGGCGTCACCTCCGGCATGCAGGATACGGGGTATACTGTGAGCCGCCTCCCTGGTGAGGGCAATCCCTCCGTCAACGGTGTCAAAGGGCACTCCGAAATTGACCAGGTCAGTGATGCGGTCAGGGGCTTCATTTACCAGGATACGTACTGCTTCTTCATCGCACAGACCACCTCCGGCAGCTATGGTATCGTGGAAGTGCAGTTCAGGTGAATCGTCTTTGCCTATGGCGGCAGCAATACCGCCCTGGGCGTGCCTGGTATTGCAGTCGTCGATACTGCCTTTGGTTATAATAAGCACTTTACCCTGCTCTTGTGCCAGCAGGGCGGTGTAAAGGCCAGCAATGCCACTACCAACTATAATGTAGTCATACTGGTTCATTAGGCTACCTCGGTGGCTTTGGGTTCTCGCCGACAGCCAGCATCCGGTCAACGGTCTGTTTGGCTTTGACCCTTATATCTTCGGGCACGGTTACTATATTCTGCCTTAGCTCCATCGTCCGTGCCAATATTTCCAGTGTCGTTTTCTTCATATCCTTACAGACCTGGTTATTTGAAACTAGGTAGAAAGACTTATTGGGGTTCTCCTGGCTAAGAGGATAGATTATGCCTTCCTCGGTGCCGATGATGAAGCTGTTATGTGGGCTTTCCTTGGCATAGCGGAGCATTTGGGAGGTGCTGAGAGCAGCGTCAGCCAGGTCAATGACCTCGGGACGGCACTCCGGGTGGACGATTACTTTTGCCCCGGGATGAAGCTCCTTAGCCTGTTTAACCTGCTCAGGCTTAATACTATGATGAACATAGCAGAAACCCGGGTAAAGAATTACATTCTTCTTGGTCTGGGTGGAGATATAATGCCCCAGGTTCTGGTCGGGCACAAAGAGTATATCGTTATCGGGTATTGATTCTACTACCTTTAGCCCGTTGGCTGAGGTGCAGCAGATGTCGCTTTCCGCCTTGACTGCGGCTGATGAGTTGACATAACAGACGACCGATGCTTTGGGATATCTCTGTTTCCACTCCCTTAGTTCATCAACATTAATCATGTCTGCCATCGGGCAGCCAGCGCTACCTTCCGAGAGCAGGACGGTGCGGTCAGGATTAAGGATAGCGGCGGTTTCAGCCATAAAGTGCACGCCGCAGAAGACTATCGTCTCAGCGTTTACCTCGGCGGACCGGCGGGATAACTCCAGGGAGTCGCCGGTAAAGTCGGCTATGTCCTGAACTTCAGGGCGCTGGTAATTGTGGACGAGAATAACGGCGTTAAGCTCTTCCTTCAGTTCGGCTATCTTTTTCCTGACCTGCTTAAGGTTGTCCATCTTCACCTGTGCCGGGGGCTCCGGCTGCTTATTCGCCCTGTTTGATGCTTACGCTACCTTTAGCCACCCTTATTGTTGCCCCCGATTCTACTTTCACGAGTACGTTATCATCGCTGACGCTGTCAACCTGCCCGTAGATTCCGCCAGCAGTGATTACTCTATCTCCCCTCTTCAGTTCGTCTATCAGTTGTTTGTGTTGCTTCTGTCGCTTTTGTTGCGGGCGAATTAGGATGAAGTAGAACACCCCGACCATAAGTACCAGAAAGACAATCCATGTCCAGTCAAATGTTGCTCCACCTTCCTCCGTCTGCATACAACCACTCATGAATACCAGACTGGCAAGCAACCCCACCAGCAACCCCAGGATTATTATTTTATTCCTTCCCATGTTCCCCCCTAATTTTAGTTAGTATTATTTTCAGCCCTGCCCTGTAGTGACCAGGGGCTTGTTTTCTCAATTCTAATTTTCATCAGTTGCCCCAGACAGTCACTGCTATTACTGAAGAATACCAGTTTATCAGTTCTGGTCCTTCCCTGCCACTTTCCTTTTTTCCTGCCTTCCACCAGGACCTCAACAGTCGTGCCCAGTAGCCGGGCGTTGATTTCAGTAGCGATGGTTTTCTGTAATTGTTCAATCTCATTTAGCCGTCTCCGTTTCTCAGCCAGCGGGACACTATCCTCGAATTCCCTGGCGGCGATAGTGCCGGGTCTCGGGGAGTAGGCAGCCACATGAACTGTATCAAACCTTAGCTCGGAGAGCAGATTGAACGTTTGCTGGAACTGCTGCTCACTTTCCGACGGGAAGCCGACAATGACATCGGTGCTCAGGGCAACTCCGGGTATTTTACTGCGCATCTCGTTGACAAGCCGGCGGTATTGCTCTACGGTATAGCCCCGTCGCATCGCTTGCAGGATATCGTTACTGCCTGCCTGGACGGGGAGAGTTATCTGCTCGCAGACTTTGTCCAGACGGGCTACCGCCTCAACGAGCCCGGTGCTCATGTCTTTGGGGTGGTTTGTCAGAAAGCGCAGGCGTGCCAGTCCGTCTATAGCATTTAGTTCCTTGAGTAAGTCAGCCAGTTCCGGTTTGTCAGGCAGGTCATGCCCATACGAGTCCACGTTTTGTCCCAGCAGGGTAACCTCTTTCGCACCGCGATGCACCAGCTCTTTAACCTCGCCGACTATTTCTTCTATCGGGCGGCTCCTTTCCCGTCCGCGGCGGTAGGGAACAATGCAGTAGGAGCAGAAATTGTTACAACCCTGCATAATAGGAACGAAGGTGTTCGGGGCCGGGTGCTGAGGTAATATTTGTCCCGGTTCAGTTTTCCTGAGCCACTGCGGATAGTCGCCGGCTTTAAAAAAGTGGTCAACGTGTGGGAAGCTCCTCTGAAGCCGGACAACGCTGGAGTTCACCAGGCAGCCGGTAACGGCTAGAGTTATGTCTGGGCGCGACTTTTTTAATGGTTTCAGAGTGTGGAGTTTGTTAACGACACGGTTCTCGGCATTCTGGCGCACTACGCAGCTATTAAGCACAATAATATCGGCGTCCTCAGCGGTAGCCGTCGGCTGGTATCCCAGTTGCTCGAAGAAGCTACCGAGTCGCTCCGATTCAGCCTTGTTCATCTGGCAACCTATGGTCCAGATATGATATTGAGGCATACTCTCCTGTCCTGTGGATTATTGAAAATATACCCCTTGTCGAGGGGCATATCAACGTTTATGTGGCGGAGGGAATGGGATTCGAACCCATGACCCCGAATTACCAGGGTAAGCGCTTAGCAGGCGCCCGCACTAGGCCACTATGCGATCCCTCCATCGCTCCCTGCGCAAATAGTTTATTTCGTATATTTACTATATCACAACCCTTTATCTAGCTCAATTATTTGGGCTTTGTCTTAAGACTGTGCTATGATTATGGGCACTTGATGGGTATGGAGATTAGTGTTTTAATTGATGAAAGCCTTGAGGGATGCCTTGAGGCAGCTTGGCTGCAGAGCGTGGCCGAGCAAGTCCTGCTGGCACAAAATGCCGGCGCTGATACGGAGCTGAGCCTGTTTATTACCACTCAAGAAAGGGTGCAGCAGCTGAACCGGAGCTACCGTGGGAAGGATGAGCCAACCGATGTGCTGGCCTTTTCAAACAGGGAGGAGGCAGGAGTGGGGTCTCTCCCTTTTATTACCCCTCCTGACGGGGTTTCACGTCTTGGCGAGGTGATTATTTCCTATCCCCAGGCGGTTACACAGGCGGGGGAGCAGCAGCATTCCGTAGAAAGGGAGATAGCCATTCTTATTATTCATGGTGTGCTTCATCTGCTCGGTTATGACCACGAGGAACCTGAAATGGAACGTAGTATGAGAGCCAGAGAAGCGGAAATCCTGAAACGTATTGAAGGAGGACTGAATTGAGGGTTCTTGGTATTGCCGGTAGCCCGCGGCGGGGCGGCAACACTGACCTGTTGCTGGCTGAGGTTATGAGAGGCGCCGCCAGCAAGGGTGCTGAGGTTAAGACTGTTATCCTTAGTGATATGACTATTTCTCCCTGCCAGCATTGCGATGCCTGCCTGGAGGGGGGGAAGTGCCGGATTGAGGACGATATGCAGAAGGTTTACGCTGAGCTTGAGCAGGCAGACCGGATAATCTTGGCTTCACCGCTGCATTTTATGAGTGTGACGGCCCAGGCGAAGGCGATGATTGACCGCTGCCAGGCACTTTGGGCAAGGAAATACGTGCTTAAAATACCACCGCTGGGTGATAGTCGGGAGAGGAAGGGCTTCATCATTTCCGTTGGCGGCAGGAAGGTAGCCAATCTGTTTGAGCCGGCGCTGGTGACGGTGAAGTCTCTATTTAGAATTATGGACGTTGAATATGCAGGGGGTTTGCTATTCCCCGGTATTGATGAGAAAGGGGCGATAAAGAAGTACCCTGACGCCCTCAAGCAAGCCTTTCTCGTCGGGCAGAAGCTGGTAGAGGAATGAGGTTATTGGATAGTTATGAATGATGTCTTAAGAATTGCCATTGCTCTGGTGTGTGCCTACCTGCTTGGCTCGTTTCCTACTGCTTATCTGGTTGGTCGTTTTAAGAAGGACGTGGATATACGCAAGGTAGGGACCCGGAACATGGGGGCTATGAACGTCATTTACTCGGTGGGAGTAGCCTACGGACTCTTGGTTCTGGCCGTGGATATTGCTAAGGGGGCATTGGCGGTTCTGGTAGCCCGCTGGCTCGGGGTATCATTTACCTTTCAGCTTGTTGCCGGTGGAATTGCGGTGGTGGGTCATATGGGTCCGGTGTTTCTTCGCTTTCGTGGGGGAAAGGGAGGGGCGGCCTGTGTCGGCGTGCTCGCCTGTCTGATGCCCTGGGCTATTCCTTTTGCCGTCGGTATTTTCGCGCTGGCTATGATTATTACCCGCTACCCCACCTTCAGCTATAGCCTGGCTCTCTGCTGTGCTCCGTTTGTGGCCTGGTTAATATGCCATTCAGGGACACTTGTTCTTTTTTCGGTAATAATGCTGCTGGTACTGTTGCTTCGTTATGTGCCAAGGATAATGGAGATGCGTTCTACCGGTGGTAGCTGGCGTCGGGTTTTCCTGCGTAAGGGTTTAAAAGATAGGTTTTAAGCGGGGCAGGGTGGCGTTTGCACGTTAATATTCCACTCGCTTCGGGGTTCGGGTAAGCCGGAGAGCTTTCCATACCATCAAGCCGGCAACGGCAAGTATGCCCAGTATAAAAAGGGAAAAAATTGTTCCCAGACTGCTCGCCCTCTCCCATGCCACCTCTATGGTAATGTAGAGGAGGTAGGTGGTAAGACCCTGTGCCAGTAGTTTCATTAGGAAGAGGTAGCGGTTGAGCGTTACCCGTAGTGTTTCAACCTGTGTATCACTGAGTGCTGCCTTACGCTCCATCGGTAGATTTATCAGTGACCTGGGGTCCCTGACCGCGGCGAAAGAGACGTTGATGGCGGTGAAGAGGATATAGATGAAAGCACTTAAGCCGAGGAAGATGAAAATCGTATTCTTGCCGCCCCAGCCGTCGGCGATACCTTGAGCGTTGAAGTGGGTGGGGATGGTATCCGGGAGCGTTGCGTAGTTAGACAGGGCCAGGTATATGGTGAATGCCAGCAGGAATAAGGGGATTAGCTCAAGGTGGGGCGGGTAGCATTTACTAAGTTTTTGCCACATGAATTATTGACCCGGATAAACCTGTTCTCTAATCATTCTGCCGCCCGGCCACCCCGATAAGCTCGGCTATATCCTCTACTCCCTCTTTCTCCATGAACTCTTTTATCCCTTTCAGGACGTCAAGTGGGGCGCTGGGGTTAACCATGCCGGCGGTACCTACCTGAACAGCACTGGCTCCAGCCATAATGAACTCTATGGCGTCGCTGGCGGTGGCAATACCGCCACAGCCGATGATGGGCAGGTCTACTGCTTTAGCCACCTCGTATACCATGTATAGCGCTACCGGCTTTATGGCTGGTCCGGATAGACCTCCGGTTATGTTGCCCAGTAGTGGCTTACGTCTGGAAATGTCTATGGCTATACCCTTCAGGGTGTTGATAAGGGTGATAGCATCAGCCCCGGCTTCAGCCACTGCCATTGCCACCTTGGCTATGTCGGTGGTATTGGGAGTCAGTTTGACCAGTACGGGCAGGGAGGTGGCGGCTCTAACGGCGGCGGTTACCCCGGCGGCTGATTTGGGGTTTGCCCCGAACTCAGCCCCGCCGGCTTTGACATTGGGGCAGCTAATATTCACCTCAAGCCCGCTGACTCCGGCTACCCCGTCCAGCTTGCCGGCCAGTTGGGCGTAATCATCTATAGTATCGCCGGCGATGTTGACGATAACCGGCACACGCCAGCCTGCCCAGATTGGCGTTTTTTCTTTAATCAGGGCGTCTACGCCGATATTCTGCAGCCCGATTGAGTTGAGCAGCCCGCTGGCCGTTTCAGCCAGCCGGGGTTGTGGGTTTCCGTCTCTGGGTTTCAGGGTGGTTCCTTTGCATACGATGGCTCCGAGTTTCTCAGTGCCAACCAGGTGGCTGTACTCCTCCTGGTTGTCCTCCATGCCGTAGCCACAGGTGCCCGATGCGGTCATCACCGGGTTGGCCAGTGATAACCCCGGGTGGTGTTTGGGGGCTAATTGGACTGAAAGATTCGTAGCTAACTCCTTACGATAGGTTAATTATGGTGCCGGCATTATTGAAGAAGAGCCGGTCGCCGAATTCCTGAGCCATTATCGCGGCTGCCGCCAGCCCGGTGCAATGTGATACCCCTACTCTTTGAACATTGAGCTCCTTCAGGGCGGCAATCGTTAACCATACCTGCTCTTCGGGAGCGCTGGTAAGATGGAAACCACCCATTACCGCGTATATTGGTTTTACGCCGGTAAGCTGCTGGGCATGATATAGAGTATTAATAATACCCCGGTGTCCGCAGCCCGAAAGGACTATCAATCCGGACTCGGTGTTTATAATAAGCGATTGGTCATCTAGGAGTTTATCGGGTTTCCAATCGGTGTCTTCTTTGACAAACAGAGCGGGGTCTATCTTCTCAAACTCGGTTACCATCGGTATCTCGCCGGTGGTCATAATGTTGTCCGTTATTTTTACTGGTTTGGTGGTCAGGTTAAATTTGGCCCCTAGGAATTCCAACTCCTGGCGCTGAAAGGGTATGCCGATGTATCTGCCCTTCTGCCCCTCGCGGCGGGCGTACTTGGCTGCCCAGATGTCCGGGTGGGCTATTATCTCCGTCTCCTTTTTTATGTGACGTAAGACTTCACGCAAACCGCCGGTATGGTCAAAGTGGCCGTGACTCAGGACAATCCTGTCAATCTTACTGAGGTCAATGCCGAGTATTGCCGCATTATAGCTCGCTGATGTGCTCTGGCCGGTATCAAGCAGGATGTTTACCGTGTCCGTTTCCACCAGCATGCTGATTCCCCACTCGGCCAGCAGATTAGATACGGCAGCCGTATTCTCGCTCAGGGTAGTTATGCGGAGCTGCATTTTACTTTTTGCCATCCAGGTGATAATAAGTATAGGTTATATCTCGTGAATAGGCAACTTTCCCTTTGTGAACAGGAGGGGAAATACTATGTCGCTCAGGCAGCAGGGAAGCCAGACAGCGAGGAATAGAAACAGGAAGATAACAATGTATATGCCCCAGTTTACGGTCTCGCCCAGTGCCATGATGGTGTGGAATAGCGATGCCCATGTGCTTATCAATACGTGTCCGGAGTGCGGGATTTTGGTTACGGGTTTCCAGTAACCGATGATAATACCGAGTAGCGCCGCCGGATTTACAATATACCATTCTTCTATGAAACCTATGTGTGCTTCCGTATAGGGGAGATTGAGGAGAGTTTCACCGAGGTACGGGATTACTGAGTCGCTTAGTGTAGCTATGCCTACGGAGCCCAGATAGCCAACCAGGACTGCGGCCCAGATTTTACCCTTACTGTATTTTTTATACAGGGCTGTGGTCACAAGGGCGCTTAGCACAACATGGAGTGGGTGCAGGATGTAGAAGACAGTGTGTGAGACCTGAGCAACCTGGGGGAGGGTATGGCTAAAGACTATTATAAGCATGAGGATAACCCCGCTGGCTGCCCCCACGGTGGTGAATGGGATATGGTGCTTGAGCTCAATGGCTATTCGTTTTAGCATTTTCTCTTCGGCTTCTTTTTGCTACTTTAATATAGTCTATGTTGCTTCCTGGCAGGTTTGGCAGAGGCCGATGAATTCAAGGAGGTGGTTGTCTATCCTGAAACCGCTCTCCCTGGTGAGCCTTCGTTCCAGTTCGCCAAGATTATACTCGGTGAAGTCGACGACTTTGCCACAGTTTGAACAGATGATGTGGTGGTGATGTTGCGGGATGCTGGCTGTGTAGCTGTGGCAGTTGCCTCCGGCGTGTAGTTCGCAGATGAGTTCCATCTCAGTGAGTATCTCAAGGGTGCGGTAAATGGTTACCAACCCGATGTTAGGGTGGTCTTTGTGTACCTTCTTGTATATCTCGGTTGGGGTAAGGTGGTCCTGGCTACAGATAATCGTCTTTATTACTGCCTTTCGCTGGGGGGTAAGCTTGTAGCCATGCCGCCTTAATGTAGTTTCTATTTCTCTCTCTGTTAGCTTCATTTCAGACTGTAAATGAAAAGTATTATCATTTATGGTATATAAAAACTCGCTTTTTGTCAAGGGTTAAGGTTCGTGTGTATCATAGTCCAAGTGGGCTGTTTGATAAAGTCCCCAAGAGAGAACGAGTTTGCTAAAGGCGAATAAGTGGGATACACTGGAAATATGATATACTTTGGGCTGTTTAAGGAACGGTTGGGTGAACTACCGGTGGTGATTGAGTTTCGTAATGCTCAGTGGTTGCTAAAGATTCAAAAATTGGATAAAATAGCTGAAAAGACCTTTGTCTTCGCCAATAATCACTGGTGCGGGCAAGCACTATTCGCCAGTTGTGTATGATGCCGGATTAATCTATCCTGCTACTATTGTTTTCTCAAGTAATACCGAGTATAATAGCTTACTTGCTAGTAGCTGGGGAGGAGACCGAAAACAGCCTATCTCCAACTTAACGGATGGGCGGGAGGAAGAAAGTGACTGATAGCTATAACCTGCTTCGCTCTCACCTGGAGAGTGAACAAAAGCGTTTAACAGAGCAATTAGCGCAATCGCAGGCTAGCGTCCGCCCTGCAGAGGAGAGGCGGGAGGGTAGTCCCTTTGGCAAAAGGGAGGAAGAGGCTTCGGAGACGATGGAGCTGGAGACGCGGCTGGCTTTAGAGAAACAAATAAGAGGCCAGCTGGCTGATGTGGAGCATGCCCTACAGAAGTTTGAGGATGGGACCTATGGTTTATGTGAAAGTTGCGGTCAACCTATAGACCCGGAGCGATTAGAAGCTCTTCCTCAGGCGACGTTATGTATGAGTTGTAAAACGCAGTAGGCAAAGGATGCAAAGGGTACGTTTTCTTCAGGGTAAGTGGCTGAGTGTGGTCTTTTTCCTTGCGGCGTTATTGGTGGTAGCTGCTGACCAAATCAGTAAGACATGGATAAGGTCTTTTCCCTGCGGGGGGCTTATTTTTGAGGCCGGGTCTTTTCGGATAATCCACGCTCGTAATACCGGGGCTATTTTTGGCTTATTTCAGGGCCACTCGTTTACCTTTATTATAGTCTCCTCGGTTGGTATTGCTGCTCTTCTGTGTTATATCTTTTTTGTGTGCCGGCGTTTCTCTTTTCTGGATGGTATGCCGAGTAGAGTAGCCCTGGGGTTGGTCCTTGGCGGTGCGGTCGGTAATCTGATTGACCGTTTGTGGTTTGGTGGCGTTGCCGATTTTATCAGCATTGGCTTATTTCCGGCGTTTAACGTGGCTGATTCGGCGATAACTGTGGGTTTTATCATTTTTGCTTACTCTCTCTTCCGCTTGAGCGGAGCCAAGAGAGCATGGGATGGATAAGGCGTATAGCTTTATAGCGGATGAGGGCGGAGTTCGGCTGGATAAGTATGTCGGTGAGAAGTGCTCGGAACTTTCCCGGACGTATGCTCAAAAGCTCATTGCCGATGGTTTCATCAAGGTTAATGACAGTGTGGTTAAGGCGGGGTTCAGGCTTAATGCCGGTGATAGGGTGGATATTGTCATACCCCCCGCTCCCCCCAGCCCCCTCTCGCCTGAGGCTATCCCGCTGAATATCCTTTTCGAGGATGATGACCTTCTGGTGGTAAACAAGCCTCCCGGGCTGGCTGTCCACCCGGCTCCCGGTCTGCGGGGGCATACCCTGCTTAATGCTATCCTGTTTCATTTTCCCCACTTGGCTGATATCAGCGAGTCGTTGCGACCGGGGGTGGTGCATCGGCTGGATAAGGATACCTCAGGGGTGATGCTGGTAGCCAAGAATAGCGCGGCTCAGGCTAACCTGGTTGACCAGTTTAAGAACCGTGCCGTGGTGAAAGTCTATATGGCGTTGGTAAAGGGGCGTCTCACCCCGGAGAACGGTATTATTGAAGCGCCTGTGGGGCGTGACTCCCGCAACCGAAAGCGCATGGCGGTGGTGGGTGAGGGTAGGGGAAAGGAAGCCCGCACCCGCTATCATGTGGTTAAGTACATGGACGATTACACTTTACTTGAGGTTAGCCCTGAGACCGGACGTACTCACCAGATACGGGTTCATCTTCAGGCTATCGGCTACCCGGTGGTGGGCGACTCGGTGTACGGCGTGAAGTCAGACCATCTGTCACGGCAGTTTCTCCATGCCTGTCGTCTTGGTTTTAAGCTGCCCTCCACCGGCGAGTACGTGGAGTTTACCTCCGAGCTGCCCCCCGATTTAGCGCAGGCACTGGAGGCGCTGGCTTAGATTTCTTTTGTCAGGTTGCTTTAACCCAGCGCTCGTAGTGGACGCATTTTACCAGACCACGTTTCTCCAGAGAACGCAGGTCGTTGAGAAGCGATAGGCGGTTTACCTTGATTGTTTCCTGGAGCTGATCGACCGCGCCGACCGAGTTGGGGTGTTCCTCCAACCATCTCAATATAGCCATCTGGGTTTGAGACAGTCCCTTGCTCATAAGTGCTCCTTCGCGAGGAGAGTATGAGGAAAGTAACACTTATACCATGATTTGTCAAGTGCGGTCAATAAAGGATACCGTGCCATTAACTTTGGCACCAATTTGATGGAGGTAGATAAGATGCATAAAGCGGGAAAATTCCGTAGTTGGTTTGTAAGGGAGTTTTTAATCAGGCTTGAGAGGTGCCGTGATTTTGTGCACCTATGGCATTTAGCAAAAGAAGTGTAGGTAAATGTCATACACAGATATTGATGCCAAAAGGACTGTCACCCCTATAAGAATCCAAGTTAAGAATGATAATTTGGCTGAGTGTTCTATGATTAATATTTGTAGAAATTTATCGGAATCATCTATCGTATTATATTTCTCCTTATTTTCATCAATTGCCTTTTGGATAATAAGTAAGTCATCGCCATATTTTGCTATCAGTTTCTTTGCCTTTTTAATCTTCATCCTATCCCCCTACAAGTTGATAGCAAATTATATCACAACATTGGGGGCTAACAACTAAATGTAAATAAAAGCTCAATAAAAGGTTCTAGAATCTTGGTGGGTGGGGTGGTAGAATGGGGAGAACGGGAGTTTGGACGATGTCAAGAGATAGGGAATTTACCGCATATTGTGGTCTTTATTGCTCTGATTGTATTCCTTTTAATCAATCATTGTTTGATGCTGCGGAGAGACTTAGAAAGGAATTGGACAGGAGACAATTTGATAAATATGCGGAGCTTAAGGGTGAAAAGAACGAGGTATTCAATGATTACGGAACTTTTAAAAAGGTTCTGTCTGAATTAATAGATTTGAGGTGCGCTAGGACGTGCATTAATAACGGCGGTACTCCTGACTGTAGAATTCGTGGTTGTGTCCATAGGAAGGGATTAAACGGTTGTTGGGAATGTTCGGACTTTGAAAGTTGCGGTTTCTTGGAGCTCATCTCGCTCTATCATGGGGATACACGCAGACACAATCTTCGGTTGATAAAGGAATATGGTATTGAGGGTTGGGCAGACAAGAGAGGCAAACACTATATATGGGATGATTAAGAAAGGTCTCAAATGAATAAGCAAGTAAGAACGCGTTTTGCCCCCAGCCCCACCGGCTCTCCCCACGTGGGTAACATCAGGAGTGCCCTCTTTGCCTGGCTCTTTGCCCGGCACCACGGGGGCAGCTTTATTGTCCGTATTGAGGATACCGATGTCGCCCGCAGGGTTGAGGGTGCGGTGGCGGATATTCTGAACAGCCTGCGCTGGCTGGGAATGGACTGGGACGAGGGGCCCGATGTGGGGGGTAAGTACGGCCCATATTTTCAGTCGGAGCGACTGGAGCTATATCATGAGGCAGCCGAGCGCCTGGTTGAGCAGGGAAACGCCTATTATTGCTATTGCTCGCCGGAGCGTCTGGAGGAGATGCGGAAGGAGCAGACCAGGCTTAAGCAGCCGCCCGGCTATGACCGGCGCTGTCGCGATTTAAGCCGGGAGGAACGGGCTAAGAAGGAGGCTGAGGGCATCACCCCGGTAGTCCGCTTTAAGACCCCGCTTGAGGGGCGGACCGGGTTTAATGATTTAATCTGGGGTGACGTGGTATTTGACAATAATACTATTGATGATTTCGTATTGCTTAAGTCGGACGGTTACCCCACTTATCACCTCGCCAATATCGTTGATGACCACCTGATGGAGATAAGCCATGTAATCAGAGCTGAAGAATGGCTGTCAAGCACTCCCCGGCACATACTTCTGTATCAGGCGGTTGGGTTTGAACCGCCGCAGTTTGCTCACCTGCCCATGGTGCTGGGTTCTGACCGCAGCAAGTTGAGTAAACGACACGGGTCGGTATCTATAAACGAGTTTTACGAGGAGGGCTATCTGCCCGCGGCGATGGTGAACTTTCTTGCTCTGCTCGGGTGGTCTCTGGATGATAAGACTGAGATTATGTCTCGCCAGGAGCTTATAGACAACTTCTCCCTGGAGCGGGTCAGCCGGACGGCGGCCATCTTCAACCGGGAAAAGCTTGACTGGATGAACGGGGTCTATATCCGCAGCCTGACTGCTGAGGAGTTCTTTGAGGCGGCCAGCCCCTACCTGATGATGGATGTAGCCGCCGGGGAGGCGGTAATGTCAAACGGGGAATATGTGAGGGATATTCTGCCGCTTGTCCAGGAGCGGGCACGGACTCTGATTGAACTGGCTGAGCTGATTCAGTTTTTCTTTGTTGATGAGCTTGATTATGATGCGGCCCTGCTTATAGGCAAGAAAATGAGCCGGGAATCAACAACCCGGGCGCTGGAGGCAGGTTTGCGGAAGCTGGAGCCGCTGGATGATTTCAGCACCGAATCTCTGGAGGAAGTGCTCAGGCCTCTGGCTGTAGAGCTGGAGATGAAGACCGGCCAGCTCTTCGGTGCGCTGAGGGTGGCGGTTACCGGGCGGACGGCGGCACCGCCGTTATTTCAGACTATGGCGGTGCTGGGCAGGGAGCGGTGCCTGAAACGAATCAGGGCAGCGCTGGATAAGTTAGCCGGGTTGTCCTCATAATATCCTTTCCGGGGCATTTCAGTTTGAGTTTCAAGATGTTGTGGAGTTTGCTTTGAACAGTGACGGTGCCTTATCCGGCTATCGTGTTCTTGACCTGACTGATGAAAAGGGGATGTTTTGTTCCAGGCTTCTGGCTGATATGGGGGCGCAGGTTATCCGTATGGAGGAGCCTCGTCGGGACTCAGCCCGGAGACCTTTTTTCTGGGCGACAAACGCCGGTAAACTTGACATAACTCTTAATATAGAGGTTGAGAAGGGGCGGGAGATATTCAGGCGGCTGGTCACGACTGCCGATGTGCTGGTTGAGAGCTATCAGCCCGGCTACCTGGCATCTTTAGGTATAGGCTACTCCGAGCTGAGTGCAGTCAACCCCCGGTTGATTGTGGCTTCCATTACCGGTTTCGGGCAGGATGGTCCGTATAGGGATTATAAATCTGGTGATACGGTAGCCTGTGCCGTGGGGGGGTGGACGTACGTCTGCGGTGAGCCGCAGTCCCCGCCGCTGA
>CAZRDI010000004.1:0-23082 GCA_964598825.1 uncultured Dehalococcoidales bacterium | reverse complement strand
TAGAATATTTATGCAGAACGCCGGGTTAAATCAACAGGGCTAGTGTCCTTCATCAAGGTAACCCTGCAGGATGAGTGCGGCAGCTACAGCATCGTACCTGGCTTTTTCCCTGGTCTTTCTGGTACGAACCGGTTGCATCAGGCGCTTGGCCGATACCGTTGATAAACGCTCATCCCTGAACTCTACGGGGACTTCGGTATGGCTGCACAGGTTTTCGGTAAAGGCTTTTACCTTCTCAGCCTGCTTACCCAGGCTTCCGTTCATTGACCGCGGTAAACCGACCACAATCTGCTCAACCTGATACTGATTAACGATATTTATAATAGCTTCTAAATCGGCTGTGTCGCCCACGCAGTTGATAATAGTAAGCGGGCTGGCTAATATGCCATGAGGGTCACTGAGAGCCACCCCAATCCTTCTATCCCCGACATCAAGCCCCAGACTGCGCGTATTATTTACCTCCAGACTTAATCAGGTCTTTCACCAGACGCAACGCTTCGTCCAGTTTATTTTTATCCTTGCCGCCGGCTTGGGCAAACCGGGCTTTACCGCCGCCACCACCACCCGTCACCCCGGCTACCTGTTTTATTATATCCCCGGCGTTATAGCCCATATCAACTAAATCCGGCGTTACTGCGGCTACGAAAGCGGGTCTGCCTTCATAAACCGTGCCCAGAACCACCACCGAGCTCTTCAGCTTATCCCTGAGCAGGTCGCTCATCTCTCGCAAAACCTGTACCGGGAAAGAACGCACCTTAGCCACCAGTACCTGCACCCCGTTAACCATCTCCACCCGGCTCAATAACGATTCGGCTATAATCCTGGCCAGCTCGCTCTCCAGAGCTTGACGCTGCTTGCGCTCTATTTCGAACTCACTGGCTGTACTGGAAACCTTATCAAAGACATTTTCTAATGAAGCTTCCATGACCTGCGCCGTCTTTTGCAAATCAGCTAAACGCATGTTCATATATTCCTCGGCTCCTCTGCCGGTAATAGCTTCAATACGGCGCAAGCCGGCGCCTATACTGTGTTCAGACAAAATGTGAAGTAAACCTATCTCCCCGGTTGAGGTTACATGGGTGCCACCGCACAGCTCGGTGCTGACCGATGGTTTGCCGATTTTAAGCACCCTGACCACGTCCCCGTATTTTTCATCAAACAGGGCTATAGCCCCTTCCGCAATAGCCTGCTTGTACGGAATCTCCTCATCATATACTGCCAGGTTCTGGCGGATTCTATCATTGATAATGTGCTGCACTTCCTGCACCTCACCCGACGTCATAGCTTTTAGGTGAGAGAAATCAAAGCTGAACCGCTCCGGTGCTACCAGTGAACCCCTCTGCTGGATATGCTTACCCAACACCTGGCGAAGAGCCGCCTGGAGCAGATGGGTAGCCGTGTGGTTGCGGGCAATATCAAGCCGCCGTTCTACATCAACCATGGCCTCTACCTCATCCCCCACGCTTAAGCTACCACTAGTAACACGTCCCTGATGGACAATAACATCCGGCGGGATGCGGATAGTATCGGTAACGGCAAAGTTTCCCTTAGAACTACGTATTTCACCGGTATCCCCTACCTGTCCCCCCATCTCCCCGTAGAAAGGAGTATCGTCCAGAACCAGCCCTGCTTCCTGACCTTCTTTAACCGTTTCCACGGAGTCATTATCAACCAGAAGGCTGAGGATAGTCGTGTTCTGCTTGAGGTTATTATAGCCGACAAATGAACTATTCTTTATGTCAAGTCCATCCCTTAACCCGGCCATCCCTTTTTCAGCCAGTTCGAACTTATGGCTGGCTTTAGCCCTCTCCCGCTGCTTCCCCATTTCCTTCTCAAAGCCCGTCAGGTCCACCGAGAAACCCTGCCCTGACGCAACCTCGGTGGTCAGCTCCGCCGGGAAACCATAGGTATCATATAACCGGAAGGCATCTTTGCCCGAAATCCTGCTTCGCTTTTTGCTGGCTAGTCCCCCCATAATTCCGTCCAACAGTTCCAGACCGATGTTAAGCGTCTCGCTGAACCTGGCTTCCTCAAGTCCAGCGACCTCGATAATGAAGTCCTGCCTCTGCACCAGTTCAGGGTAAATATGTCCCATTAGTTCAATCGCAGCCGTGGCTGTTTCAGCCAGGAAGGGTTTATCTATCCCTAATCTTCTGCCGAAGAGTGCGGCACGGCGCAGCAGGCGGCGCAACACGTAGCCCTGCCCCTCGTTATCAGGCAGCACCCCGTCAGCGACGAGGAAGGCAATCCCCCGGCTGTGCTCGGCGATTATCCGCATACTATTATCAATTTCAGCGTCGGAGCCATATCTCTTGTCTGCCAGCCTGCCTATACACTCCAGTAAAGGAGTAAAGAGGTCGGTCTCATAGACAGAGGTTTTACCCTGCATTACAGCTGCGGTTCTCTCCATACCCATGCCGGTATCAATATTGGGTTTCGGCAGCGGGGTGCGATTCCCTTCTTTATCCTGGTTATACTGCGTGAAAACCAGGTTCCAGATTTCGGTAAAACGCTCGCAACCGCAATTCGGGGCGCAGGAAGGCTTGCCACAACCGACCTCCTCTCCGAAGTCGTAGAATATTTCACTGCACGGCCCGCAGGGTCCGGAATCACCGGCCGGTCCCCAGAAGTTATCCTCCTCGCCAAATCTCAATATCCTTTGCTCGGGAACACCTATCTCCCGCCATATACGAAAAGACTCGTCGTCATCAAGGAAGATGCTTATCCAAAGGCGCTGCGGCGGGATATTCAGGTGCCGGGTAACGAACTCCCACGCCCAGGCGATAGCCTCCTGCTTAAAATAGTCGCCGACGCTGAAGTTACCCAGCATTTCAAAGAAGGTGCAGTGTGTGGGATCGCCCACTACTTCAATGTCAGTAGTGCGGAAGCACTTCTGGCACGACGTCAGACGGAGATTAGGCGGCGATTCCTTGCCTAAGAAGTAAGGCTTAAACTGCACCATGCCAGCGCTGGTGAGTAGTAAAGTAGGGTCGCCATGAGGTATCAAAGAGGAACTGGGAACAATTTCGTGTCCTTTTCCCTCAAAGAAACTCAGGAATGCCGACCGAATTTCATCACTGGTCATAGTCATATAAGATTTTAGTGTAAGCTACACTGGACTGTCAATGAGAGGCAACCACTCTCAGGTAGTGTACCCCATCATTTTGGCTATCTCCTCGTAACCTTCAGGCATAACTGGCTCAGAGGATAATTCATATTCCCTGGGTAATTTAGAACCGGACGACCCAACATGCCTGAGCCCCGCCATCAAATCTTCCAATCTCGCTTTCGGAACTGTGAATATCATCTCATCATCTCCAGCCTTGGCAACGTAACGGTCACCACGGCACGGGATGGCAACCTGGCACTCGCCATCCCGTAAGGCCGGCACAAGGGCGTAAACACAGGCGGCATGACTGGACAGTGAACACTTAAGGCTATATCCTTCTTTGTATTCTCTCCCCAGAAGCAGCAGACTCAATTGCGCTGAGTCACAATAAATCACCACCAAATCCGGTTCAAAACTAGTCGTCGTTAGCGGGGCTGACACCACACCTATGTACTTACCGACTTCCAAACAGGGAAATTCACGTGCGTAATTACTGCCCGCCTCTAAAGTCTCCACATCAAGGGGGAAACGATTATGTCCCTCAAGGAAATACTCCGGAGGCTCTCCGAGTCCATAACCTATGACCGGTTCGGGGCACCACATGTCCTCCTTTAGCTGAGCAAGCAGCACTCCCTCCCTGCGCGACATAGAAAAACCCTGGCAAGCTGATAAGTGATATCCCAAATCCCTTTTGGGTCGCTTTGCCCCCTCAGGAATATCTTCTTCTTTCGTCAAAAACTTCACGGCCAGGGGAAAGGTCTTTAACCGCAATCGCTCCTCCAGTTCCTTCCCATACCCATGTAAATCACTCAATCCTATCATGCTGTTTGCCTCCTTTTAACTCGCTGACATAGTTCGGCAATCAAAATATTGAGGGTAAGCTCACCTCCATATCTTCCCGTCTTAATAGAGAGGTCAGCTTCCAGAAGTTTACGATATACCTGCTTAAGCCGCTCCATGGGATACCGGCTAGCCTGCTCCAATGTCTTACGCAGAGCAAACTCTGAGGTCAAGCCCAGCCTGCGCTGAATCTCTATTTTAGATATCCGCTGACCTCCCATCTCCTTAGCCCTGACTACCATCTGCACCTGCCTGGTTAGTATAACCAGAAGATAGGCCGGGGCGGCTCCCCCCTGCAACAACTGCTGTAGTAACCTTTCGGCTTCCCCGGACTTGAACTCAAGAATGGCATCAACCATAGTAAACCCGCTGGCTTGCTCGGCACGGCTTACCACGATTCTGGCATCCTCTTCTTCAATGCGGCGGCCCGAGGTAAACAGGATTAGCTTGTTAATTTCGCTTGCCATAATCCATAGATTGCTACCCACCAGTTTAGTCAGTAAAGCCATTGCCTGAGGGGTTATGCTGCCACCTTCATCTGTCACCCGTTTCTGAATCCACTGGCGCAGCTTGGCGTCTCTTAAAAAAGGAAAGGACTTCACCTCTGCTTTCGCCGAAAGCTCCCTGAACAGAGGGTTATTGCTTCTTATCCTGTCCTCTATTAATACTAATATTGTGCTGTCCGGTATCCCGGCTATATAGGCACCCATTGATTTATATTCGTCTTGCTGGTTAGCTGTAGATGTGGTTTTCTTCCAACGTCTGGACCTATTTTTAGCCTCAAAGCGGTCCAGTAATCCTTTAACGATAACCAGGCGTCTTTCGGCTAGAAATGGTGCTGTCTCACAGGCGGCTCTTAGTTGTTCCAGAGCTATCTGCCGACCCTCAAGTGTAGTGGTATTAGTCGCCACCGCCACCCCGTCACCTATACCTCTCTTTATCTCCTCCAGCGACTGAGCGAGGGAAAAACCATCCTGACCGGATAATATATACAACAAGTTTTGTCTCTCCTCCCTGCGGGTCTTCCCATTTTATCACAATAAGGGTCTATCTGTAATTTCCATTGAGGAATACCAGCACAAAGAGTAGAATAAAACGAAGAAGGGCTGAAATGAGTATCAATATTGGCATCACGGGGCTGGCTCAAAGCGGCAGGACAACCGTTTTCAATGCCTTAACCAAAGGTAAAGCTGATATAAGCAGCCACGTTGAAAAAGGCTTTTCCCCACACATTGGGGTAGCCAGAGTACCCGAGCCCCGCCTGCAAGTGCTGGCTGATATGCTCCACCCACAAAAAGTAGTCTCCGCCGAGGCAACGTACATTGACATAGGTGCTTCAGTCAAGAGTCTGGTTGAGGGCAAGGCTATAAGCGGGCAACTGCTTAACCAGCTCAGCAATGCGGACGCCCTCATAAACGTAGTCCGCGCTTTTGTTGATGAGACCGTACCTCATGTTGAAGGTAGCCTGGATATAGCCAGGGACATTGTGGCTATGAACCTGGAGCTTGCCTTTTCCGACCTGGCACTGCTGGAGAGAAGACTGGAAAGAATAAACGTATCCTTAAAGGGGGCTAAACCGCCCGAGCGCCAGAGTCTCCTCAGAGAGCAGGAGATGCTGACCAGGGTT
This sequence comes from uncultured Dehalococcoidales bacterium, assembly GCA_964598825.1. Lineage (GTDB taxonomy): Bacteria > Chloroflexota > Dehalococcoidia > Dehalococcoidales > JAUXAP01 > JAUXAP01. The sequence goes on along the minus strand of CAZRDI010000004.1, from coordinate 17,506 downwards.
AAGGCTGAACTGGAAAGAGACATTCCCATCAGGGAACTGGCGATAACCGCCGAGGAAGCCAAGGTTCTAGCCAACTACCAGTTTCTCACCGCCAAGCCGCTATTAATAGTGGTCAATATCGGAGAAGAACAGCTACCCCGGGCGGCATCCATGGAAGACGAACTGAAATCGCAATACTCCCAACCGAAGTGCCGCGTTATTACCCTCTGCGGTGAGCTGGAGATGGAGCTGGCTCAATTAGATGATAGCGCCGCTGAAGAGTTTCAGACCGAGTTCGGCTTGAAAGAGTCCGGGCTTGACCGCGTTATCAGGGTGTCCTACGAACTATTAGGTCTGATTTCGTTCTTCACCATAGTATCGGGTGAAATTAAAGCCTGGTCTATTCAACAGGGCACCAGTGCGCTCAAGGCAGCCGGCAAGATTCACTCCGATATGGAAAAGGGCTTCATTCGGGCAGAGGTAGTCGCTTACGACGACCTGCTGAAGTGCGGCAGTATAGCCGAAGCGCGCAAGAAAGGGCTTCTACGGCTGGAGGGTAAAAACTACATAGTCCAAGACGGCGATGTAATCACCTTTTTATTTAATGTCTGAGCATTACGCTCACAGCCAGGCACCCCCCATGCCCCCATCAACATTCAGGACCTGCCCGGTAATATATCTTGCCTCTTCCGAAGCCAGGAAAGCCACCGCCTCAGCCACATCACGGGGAGAGCCGAAGTAATTAAGGGGAATTCGGCTCCTGACCTCTTCCTTCCACTCCTCCTTAAGCTGTCTTGTCATCTCGGTATCAATAAAACCGGGGGCGATAGCGTTAGCCGTGATACTATGGGAAGCTACCTCCTTGGCAACAGTGCGGGTGAAGCCAATGAGTCCAGCCTTAGCCGAAGCGTAGTTAGCCTGCCCCGGGTTACCCATCATGCCAATAATACTGGCGATACTGATAATTCTACCCCAGCGCTGCCTGACCATATCCCTTAAGACAGCCCTGGTACAGAGAAAAGCACCCTTTAGATTAATACTTAACACCTTATCCCAGTCCTCATCCGACATTCGCAGCAGGAGGCGGTCCCGGGTAATCCCGGCATTGTTAACCAGAATATCTACTTTCCCAAAGGTAGCCCTGGCTGTTTCCACTAACCTGGCCACATCCGATGATGATCTCACATCGGCCAGGACTGCCAGGCTCTTGCGGTCCATAGCCCTGATTTCCTCAGCCACACCTTCAACAGCCTCATCCACATCATTAACCACAACCGCCGCCCCAACCTCGGCCAGTTTCAGGGCAATAGCCTTCCCTATGCCGCGAGCGCTGCCGGTAACCATAGCTACCCGGTTAGAAAGGTCCACTATTACCTCCTTATAATCCTCAAGCTTCTCCTGAAGCTACTTTATTAATCGTTGATACATCACCGATATTCAAGGTCTTAGCACCTCTGTTTATCCGCTTAATGAGACCGCTGAGCACCTTGCCCGGCCCTATCTCAACAAAGGTGGACACGCCGTCATCTACCATATACTCAACGGACCGCTGCCACTGAACACAGTTGCACAGCTGCCTGAGCAGCTCTTCTTTAACCGCTTCACCGGTGGTCAACGGTTGAGCCGTCGTGTTGGCTATAATGGGAACGACGGGGTCTCTGAAGGAAAGCGTGGCTACGATCTCAGTCATACCATCAACCGCCGACCGCATCAGCGAGGTATGAAAAGCACCACTTACCTGTAACGGGATGACACGATAAGCCCCTCTGGCTTGAGCCAAATCTATAGCCCTGGCCAGGTTCTCTCTCGCCCCGCTGATTACCAGCTGACCTGGACAATTATAATTGGCAATACAGGTGTCAGCTTCGCTGCACACATCGGACAGCGCGTCTTCAGCAAGTCCGATTATAGCTACCATACCCCCCGGTTTCTTTAGCCCCGCCTCATACATCAACCGTCCCCTCTCCCTGGCCAGATAGATGGTGGTAGCGAAATCAAGCACGTCGGCCGCCGCCAGTGCCGTATACTCACCCAGACTATGACCGGCAACAAAAGCAGGGGGCAGCAGCTCATTGTCATCAAGCACATCTTGAGTAGCCTTCAAGCAGGCAAGGCTGGTAGCTACCAGCGCCGGTTGGGCATTGACGGTCTTCTGAAGCTCATCCTCCGGACCCTCAAAGCACAATCGTGATAGAGGGAACCCCAGAGCCTCGTCAGCCTGTTTGAAGACCGTCCTGGCTGAATCAAAATTCTCGCAGAGGTCACGACCCATCCCCACCCATTGAGCACCCTGTCCGGGGAAAACATGAGCCACTTTCATCAGCTTAACCCCTTACTCAGTCTTCTTTTCAGGGACTTCAACCTCAAGGACTTCCCTGCCGGCATAGCTACCGCAGACAGGACAAACGTGATGAGGTAGTTTAGGACTATGGCACTGAGGGCATTCAACCAGTACTGGAGGTTTCGCCACTATATGACTGCGCCTCTTGCCCCGGCGTGCCTTGGCATATTTTCGTTTTGGTAAAGCTCCCATAATCTAACTAGTTTCCTTCCGTTCTTTTACTGATATACCGCTGGACGAAGCCAGTTTGCTTAGCTTAGCCCAGCGGGGGTCTATCTCACGATGTGAGCAGCCGCAAGCCCCCTGATTAAGATTATGCCCACAACTGGGACATAACCCGGCACAATCTTCACGGCAGAGTGGCCGCATCGGCATAGCCAGCAGCGTGTATTGTCGCAGCGCCTCGGTCAAATCAAGAACATGATGCTCATCAATGGTAAAACAACCGGGCTCCTCAGGTAAGGCCAGCGGAGCGCCGCTAACTACATCCGTGGTAGGGAAGTATTCCTCCTCAATATTTAGAGCCAGGGGACAGCTAAATAAGCCCAGGCAGCGGCTACAGGTAGCCTCAACATCGGTATGTAGGGTGCCCTTAGCCAGAAGACCCCGGTTAATCCGTATCAAGCTAACCTCACCCCGCACCACCCTCTCACCACCGGCAATATCAACTGTCTCGTCCACCTTATAGTTTCGTACTGACCCGATAGGCGCCTTAAGCTGTTGGGACACGTTTATCTGCATAACACCAGTCTCCAAATCAGCTAGAATTAATCTATTATAAGCTGGGGAACGTATACAACGCAAGCAGGGGGTCAGGCGGTTTTACTTATTCTTGGTTGTTCCTTCTATCAAACCTCTCAACTAAATCCTCTAGGAGTTTAATTACCTTATCCAGCTTATCCTCTATCCTGTCCATTTGATTGCTAGACGAGTCTTGGTTTTGATGCCGAAGGAAGTATCCTCCCATATAAACGGCGGTTATTACTAAAGCTATTCCCAGCCAAAAAACCCACATTATATCACCCTTTTCAAGTGAAGAATAGCGATAATAAAAAGAACCCACACGCCAGAAACACTGCAAAGAAACCCCATCTGGAAGTGGATGGGACAAGGCTAATTTGGAGTTTTCGAGTAACGGGTAGTAGCACATACTTTGCTGAACAGTCGTAGATACATCCCAGCAAATGCCATAATTTTTTAACCATATGGTTATTCTATCATACCAACGAAGATTGAGTAACAAGCATTAAGCTAAGCGGGACTAAAGATGGGTTATGTCAGGTTGCCCCTAAGTCCTCTATCAGAAACTCTGCCTGATATTTTTCACGGCCGCATTCCCTTCCTCTTCCGCAACTCAGAAGCAATGGTATTTCGTAGAACCTGATTGGTGCCTTCATATATCTGGGTGATTTTGGCATCCCTGAACATCTTCTCAATGGGGTAATCGCGCATGTAGCCAAGCCCGCCGAAAATCTGTATAGCATCGGTGGTAACTTTCATAGCCACGTCCGAGGCAAATACCTTGGACATAGCCGATTCCTCGCTGGCGTTCTTGACCCCACTGTCCGCGGTCCTAGCTGCGGCATAGACCAGCGCTCTGGCTGCCTCCACCTGGATAGCCATATCAGCCAGCATGTGCTGGACGGCCTGGAGTGAAATAATGGGGTGCCCAAACTGGACGCGCTCCCGGGCATAGTTCACTGACGCTTCCAGAGCTCCTTGAGCCACGCCGACCGCCTGCGCTCCTATTCCCGGACGCGTGGTATCAAAGAGTTTCAAGGTTACGATGAATCCCATCCCCTCTTTACCAATTAGATTCTCTGCAGGAATCAGACAGTCCTCAAAGACCAGCTCCCTCGTCGCCGAGGCACGAATGCCCATTTTTTTCTCTTTCCTCCCGAAAGAGAACCCCGGCGTGTCTTTCTCTACTAACAGAGCAGTGGCACCACGGGCACCCTTTTCTTTGTTAGTCAGGGCAATAACCGTATATATCTCGGCTTCACCACCGTTAGTAATAAACTGTTTGGTTCCGTTAATTACATAGCCTTCCTTTACTCTTTTGGCGGTAGTTTGTATAGCACCGATATCACTACCTGCAATTGCCTCAGTTACAGCAAAGGCAGCCAGCCTTTTACCGGAGGCGACGTCCGGTAGATATTTCCGTTTCTGCTCTTCAGTGCCATACTTCAGCAGTGGAGTAATCCCCAGAGCAACAGCCGCATAGCTGAGAGCCACAGCGCTACAGACCCGGCTTAGCTCCTCAACAACGAGACACAGGTCAAAGCACCCTCCACCCAAACCCTCATATTCTTCGGGAATGAATACGCGGAACATGTCGGTATCGGCAAGGGTTTTCATTATCTCCCAAGGGAACTCTTCGTTCTCGTCCAGCTTCGCCCGCACTGGCAATATCTCTTTCTCGGCAATCGCTCTTACCAGCTTCCTGATTTCCTTTTGTTGTTCACTTAAGAAATATTCCAGGGTGCCCCCCTTTCTTGCTAACTGATTGCACACCAGCGATTAATGAAAAATACAGTAGCTGTGGCACCAAGATTAGCAATTAGAGCTTGCCTATTATAAGCCAAGCTACGCACTTATTGTCAAGCTACTACGTATACAGGTTGAATCATACCAAGCATTATCACCCCCTGAATAATACCAAGCAGATACAAGTAATAGCACCGATATTGACGTCAAAGACAGCATTAAACTATAATAATACTTGCTCCACCAATAGTTTTAGTATTATTGGCAAACTACGTAAAAACTAACTTTAAACCAGTACTCCAATGGGAAGGAGGTGAGTTCAATGACAGAAAGAGCTTTTGTTCTAATTGAAACAGTGGTAGGTAAAAACAAGGATGTCGTTGCTGTCCTCAAAAAGCTAGAAGGGATAAAATCGGTTGATACGGTAACTGGGCCATACGACATTATTACTATAATAGAAGCCGAAACTCTAAGTGCGGTTGGTGAAACAGTTACCGATAAAATTCACCCCATCCCCGGTATTTCCAGAACGGTAACCTGCCTGGCAGTATAGGTTGCCTGGACTCGTCTACCCTTTAATTTTTTATCTTTGAGATAGTTAAGTCTGACCAAGAGGAGGGAGATTTTATGGATTTTAAATTCACCGAAGAGCAGGAACAATTCAGACAGGAGATCAAGGAATTCCTGGAGGGGGAGATTAAGCAGGGGTTATGGCAGCCAACCTGTGACGCCTGGATAATGGCTTATGACCCGGAGTTTACCAAAAGGGTAGCCGCCAAGGGCTGGATTGGCCTGACCTGGCCAAAGGAAGTCGGCGGGCACGGACGCTCCTTCATTGACCGCCTTATCCTTACTGAAGAGATGCTCCGCTACGGAGCACCAGCTGGTTGTCACTGGTTTGCCGACCGCCAGATTGGCGGCGCTCTTGTCCACTATGGTACCGAAGAGCAGAAGAAGGAACTCCTGCCCATTATCCTCAAAGGGGAAGCCTATGTCGGTCTGGGCATGAGTGAGCCGGAGGCTGGCTCTGACCTATCTTCTCTTCAGACCAAGGCTGTTGAAGACGGCGACGATTTCATAATTGACGGACAGAAGACCTGGACCAGTGGTGGCAGCCACATGAACTACATTTACCTGGTTGCCAGAACAGACGCTACTGTGGCTAAACACAAAGGCATCAGCGAGCTTTTCTTCAGCACCAAATTGCCCGGCATCACCGTTCAATCTATAGTGGATATGACCGGCGGCGTGCATTTTAACGAGGTCTTCTTTGATAGTGTAAGGGTACCCAAGAAATGCCTGATAGGAGAGCAAAATCGCGGCTGGTATCAAATCTTGAACCAGCTTGATTACGAGAGAAGTGGTATGGAGCGGCTCATGGGTAACTACGCTCTCTTTGACGCCCTTATAAAATATGCCAAGGAAACCAAGCGAAACGGCAAGCCGCTATGTGAGGACCCCATAATTCGGGCTAAGCTGGCACAGCTTAAGATCGAGTATGAGATTGGACGTTTGCACATGTACAGAGTAGGCACGGTAATGGATGAGGGTCGAGCGCCTAACTTAGAATCCTCTATGTCTAAGGCATACTCAACCGCCTTTGAACAGCGTCTGGCCAGCGTGTCTATAGAGATTGCCGGACCGTATGGTCAACTTCACCCCGAATCCAAGTTGGCCCCCATGCACGGCCTCGCATATCACTCATATCTGTCATCGAAAGGTTACAGCCTTCAGGCCGGCTCCTCGGAAGTATTAAAGAACATTATTGCCGGGAGAGGGTTGGGACTACCCAGTGAATAATAGCGCTTCTGCTTTCCCTTTCCACAGATTTTCACCGGGAGGGGGAAACGAAGTGCAGAATGAGATTAAACGGAGGAGGAATAATGAACTTAACTCTTTCTGAAGAACAAGAAATGTTAAAAACGATGGCTCGTGACTTTCTAACCGACAAACTGCCCAAAACAGCGGTTACAGAAATAGAAGAGAGTGACGAGGGTTACTCACCCGAGATGTGGCGAGAAATGGCGGAGCTGGGCTGGATGGGACTGGCACTACCGGAAAAGTACGGTGGCGCTGATATGACTTTCCTTGACATGGCAGTCCTGCTGGAGGAAATGGGACGTGCCTGCTTACCGGGGCCTTTCTTCTCAAGCGTGGTTCTAGGCGGCTTATCCATTCTGGATATCGGGACTGACGAGCAAAAACAGGAATACCTGCCTAAAATAGCCAGCGGTGAGGCAATCTTTACTCTAGCCTTAACCGAAGCCGACGGCACCTGCACTGCGGCTTCAATCGCCACTAAAGCTACCGCCAGCGGCAATGATTACGTCATTAATGGCACTAAACTCTTTGTGCCCGATGCCAACATCGCCGACTATATACTGTGCGTAGCCAGAACCAGTGAAAAGGGCAAGCCTGAGGATGGAATAACCATCTTCCTTGTTGACGCCAAGAGTCCGGGCATCAGCAACACGGTCTTAAAGACCATGGCTAACGACAAGCTCTGCGAAGTTGTCTTTGACCAGGTGAAAGTGCCTAAAGAGAACATCTTGGGAAAACTGGACGAGGGGTGGAGTGAGGTGCAGAAGATAATAGAGCGAGCGGCAGTAGCCAAGTGCTGCGAGATGGTTGGTTGCATCCAGAAGGCACTAGAGATGACCATTGATTATGCTAAGGACAGAAAGCAGTACGGCCGACCCATTGGCAGCTTTCAGGTTATACAGCACTACTGTGCCGATATGGCAATTGATGTCGACGGGACAAGACTCAGCACCTACCAGGCTGCCTGGATGGTGAGCGAGGGTCTCCCCTGCACTGAAAAGGCTGCCATCGCTAAGGCATGGGCCGGTGAAGCCTGCGGACGTGTTATGGCTCTGGCACACCAGATTCATGGAGCTATCGGCTGCACTATAGACCATGATTTGCAGTTCTACACCAGACGAGCTAAGGGCGCCGAGCTTACCTTCGGTGATAGCATGTTTTACCGAGAGGTAGTAGCCCAGGAGATGGGATTATAAAGGGGACAAGGCTTAACAAGTAATCTAATAATAACAAGGCTACACGGCTTACCTTCAGGTCTAAGGCATAGCCTGTAGCTTTGTTAATACCTCGTTTATAGTCTCCAGCGCAGTAGAAGCACCAGCAGTCACTCCTATACGATGCTGACCTTGAAACCAGGATGGTTGAATCTCTTCTACGGTTTCAATCGGATATGTTTTAGTGGCTGTAGAACACAATTTGACAAGGTGATTGGTATTGGCACTGGTATGACCGCCAATAACAAGCATCAGGTCTACCCTCTTGGCTAACTCAAGGGCTGCTGCCTGCCGTTCTCTAATCTCATGACATATAGTATCAATAATACGCAGCTCAGAATCTTTAGATAAGGTAGAACCAATAAGTTTCTTTACAAATCCGGTAAAGTGAGCCGGTACCTGGGTCGTCTGAGAGAGAATACCCAGGCGAAGAGGCAGATGACCGGACTTAGCTATAGGCTTCACATCCAGTGTAGCCATCCCATTACCCTTAGCCCAACCGAGGATACCCTCTACTTCAGGGTGCTCACCTTCACCATATATTATGACAAAAAAGCCAGACCCGGCTAATCTTTGGGCAGCAACCTGAGCCCGATGAACAAACGGGCAAGTAGTATCAATTATGTTAATATTTCTAGCCCGAATCTCCTCCTCCAGTTGCGGACTTATCCCGTGAGCGCTAATTACCAGAGTATCACCCTGCACATCATCCACACCCTTGGCTATCCTGACGCCAATCTCAGCCAGCCTTTGTAACACCTGCTGATTATGCACCACAGCCCCCAATGTTGCCACCCCGCCACGCTCACGGGCAACCTTCTCTAGGATGTCAATAGCCCGCTTGACCCCAAAGCAAAATCCCAGTTCAGCCGCCTTTTCAATCTGTAAAGCCATCTATTTCTCCCGCCTGGCATATACCCCTTGATATTCCGGAGGAAGGAGTTCAGCTATATGCCCCATCATGTAATCAGTAAGCTCAGTAAGTTTCACCTTACTCAATCTACCATCAACCGGCGGCAGATGGAAAGGTCTGCCAATATTAACCGTCACCCGGGGACGGCGCAGGGGCCAGGTCTTGCCCTTCATCCTTTCCGTGCCGATGATGCCTACAGGAAGGATAGGTGCACCGCTACGAACAGCCACCAGCGCCGAGCCGGAAAAAGCCGCCTGCAATTGAGCGTTACTGCTTCTGCCCCCTTCAGGAAACATCACCAGCGCCGAACCCTCAGCTAAAACCCTCCCTGCCTGACGCAGTGCCTTCTTATCCAGTTGCCCCCGGTGCACCGGAAATGCATTAAAGCGACTCATAACGTAGCGTGAGAATCTGGAACGGAATAGCTCTTCCTTTGCCATAAATATCTTGTGTCGTCCAAAGCTAACCGCAACCAGAGGTGGGTCAGCCAGATTAAGATGATTGGCTATAATTAGCACCGGGCCCTGAATTGGGCCATTCTCCCTGCCCTTGACCTGCAAACGGGTAAAGAGAAACAATATCATCCTCACTACCAGTGTGCTAATATAATAGAACCAAGTCACTCACTCTACCTCTATGGAGGAAAAAGTAGTTATCCATTATAATACCACAGACAGTGGCAAAGACAAACGAGTTTAGCTAACAATCTTGCTTAAACTCCTCTTGACAATATTAAGAAAAGGGTTCAATATTTATCAACTATAGGGGCAGCTAGATTAAAAAGACAAACTGAGCCAGCTAGTAAATATGCTGCACCGTGGTACAAGAAATCGGGGGAGCTACTATGATTGCTACTATTACCCTCAACCCCTCCATAGATGAACATATTACGGTTGACGGGTTGGTAATGGAAGAGACCAACCGTTGGTCTAAGCTAACGCTATACGCCGGTGGCAAAGGTATAGACGTGTCACGGGCTATTCATGAGATGGGCGGCATAACCATAGCCTATGGATTCGTAGGCGGCTCTCAGGGTAGAGCTTTAGAAATACTGCTGGATGAAGAGGGTGTGCCATTCAGCCTCACCCCGATTAAACAGGAAACACGCACCAACTTCATTATTACCGACACCATAACCTCCCACCAAACGAGAATCGGTGCTCCCGGCCCGCACATCTCAAAAAAAGAATTTGAGAGATTCTATAGAAAAATGCAGCAACTTCATCCTGCCCCCGATTTACTTGTGGCTGGCGGCAGTGTACCACCCGGTATCACGGAGGATATCTACTACGACATAATCACGGAGGCTAGAGGTTTCGGTGTAAAAACTGTTCTGGACAGTGCCGGTCAATGGTTAAAAGAAGGGATGAAAGCTAAACCGTATCTTATCAAGCCTAACGTGCATGAGGCTGAGGAAATACTCGAGAGGGAACTTAATACCGAAGAGGAAATCATTAAGGCCGCCTTTGAGCTGCTTGAAATGGATATTGAAATAGTAGTCATCTCCAGAGGTAAAGATGGCATTATTGCCGTCAACAAGGAAAATATTTTCAAAGCCATTCCACCCCCGGTAAAGGTACGGAGTGCCGTAGGCGCCGGAGACTGTACTATAGCCGGACTTGCCTTAAGGTTAGCCTATGGCGAATCGCTGCTGGAAGCCTGCCGACTAGCGGTAGCTATGGGCACGGCGGCTGTGTTAACGCCGGGCACTAAACTGTGCCGTAGAGCCGATGTGGAAAAACTGCTCCCGCAAATCAAGGTCTGGGAAACAACAGCCGTGAAACGACCCAAGCTGTTCTTCCTTAAGGATAACGAAAAGCAACTTGAAGCCTAATCCGCTAGAGTATCAGCTTTAGTAATCCTCCTGTTATCAAAGCAACCGAAATCATTATCCCCGCCGATTTCAGCATATTTACTACGCCAAGCTCTCTCAGGAGAACCACGAAGGTGGCAATACAGGGGAAGAACATAGCCAGGACCACGCTGCCTACCACCAATTGATTAGCACTCAACGCCAGAGGAGCCAGCATAGCCAGAGCTACATCCTTACGCAGAAAGCCAATAACCAGAGCCGTCACCGCTTCCTTAGGCAACCCAAACAGACCGGTCACCACAGGCGCCGTAAAATTGGCAATAGCCCCAAATACTCCCAGGACATAAAGGACATTGATTACAAAGATAGCACCCAGGATTATGGGGACAGCTTCCTTCAAGAAACCATAGACCCTCATCCACAGTTTTCCCAGCATGGTCCGCCATGGTGGCAGGCGATAAGATGGTATCTCAATCAACAATTCGGGGCTAAAGCCTTTCACAAATCGGTTGAGTATAAACCCCAGAATAATCCAGACTACAAACAGTGTGCCGTAGACAATGGCTACATACTGACCTCCTCGCTCACCTACCAGGCCGAAAATCATCGCCTGCAAAGCAGCGCAGGGTATTGCGATAGATATCAATGTAGCGGCTATGAACCGCTCCCTTTTACTTTCCAAGACACGGGTGGCTAGAACGGCTGGCACATTGCAACCGAATCCAAGTAAAGTGGGAATGATGGCATACCCGTGCAAACCCAAACGGTGCATAATGGTATCCATTAGAACTGCCAAGCGGGGCAGGTAACCTGTATCTTCAAGCAGGCCCAGCACCAGATAGAAAGAGACAATGTAAGGCAAAACCATGGCAAAAGGAACATAGAGTCCGCTGGTCAACAATCCGAATGACTCAACAAAGTTTACCTCGCCGCCGATTATCCTGCCTACCAGAATGTCATGAAAAAAACCGGTGCCACCCAGGAGGTCGCTTAACTTCAATACTACCGGTGACCATAGATTGCTGAATAAGGGGTCAAGCGCATAGTTAATCAGGCTCTCACCAATGAAACGAACCACCAGAAAAGTGCCGGCAAGAACGGCTAGAGCTATAATGCCACCGGTTAACGGCTTTACACTGGCATCTGCCAACCGCTCCCGCCAGGTGTGATGACGGTGGGTAATACGCTGAACCTGTTCTATAATATCGCCAATAGCTTTCCAGCGTTCCTCGTGAGTGTAGGGAGAGATACCAGGCGAAGTTGCCCCGGAAATACTATCTACAAGCTCTTTTATCCCCTGCCCGGTTATAGCTACAGTGGGAATCACTGGCACTCCCAACAATTCTCTCAGCTTCTCTAAATCAATATGTATTCCCCGGTGCTCGGTATCATCCCAGATATTTAGAGCTACTACCATTGGTATATTTCGTTCCAGTAGCTGCAAGGTCAGGTAGAGATTCCTCTCCAGATTGGTGGCATCAACCACATTTATGACCACGTCTCCGCTGCCGAGCATCTTTGAGGCTACTTCCTCGGCTTCAGAGGTCGGTTCCAGGGTATAGGTTCCGGGTACATCAACAACCTCAACCCTTTCCTCCCCCAGTTTCATAAAACCCTGAGTGTAACCTACCGTAGTACCCGGGTAGTTAGAGGCAATGACACGAACACCGGTCAAACGAGAAAAAACAACGCTTTTCCCGACATTGGGATTTCCCATCAATAATATTCTCATGTCACCAACCTAATCCAGCTTAACAATTATCCTTCTAGCCATACCGAAATTAATAGCCACCTGAGTACTGTCTAATTGTATGGTCACCGGTCCGCGCATAAACATAGAGCTAATCTTGGTTAGCCTCTTGCCGGGTCTAATTCCCATGACACTAAGACGGTTGATAGACCCGTGCCGCCCTAGAATTTCAACAACTGTTCCACTCTGCCCGGACTGCATTTGGGCCAGAGTTACTTGTTTTCCTTCCGGCTTAAATCCATGCCTGAGTCTCCGCCCGGACCCACGCCCAAATCCGTGCATAAAGCCTTTCATAAATCCGTGCATAAAGAACATCCTTCCTATTGGTTGCGCCTAGCTACTATACGCGCCCGCTGAAAATCATTCCATCTTCTGGCGGCACTCGGGACAATAGCCTGCCATACGAAGCTCAGTATCAACAATCTCAAAGCCCTTGGCTTCACCGACTCTCTCCACTACTAAAGACGTCAACGGACACCGAGATTCAATATCCCCATCACCTGCTGAGACCGCTATCAGCGGACACTGGAACTCAACAACCCGACCGCAGCCAAGACAGACAAGATGGTGGTGCTCAGAGGACGGTTTTATCTCATAGTGGTGGTGACTCTCGTCAAAATGACACTCCGTTATCAAGCCCGATTCTTTAAATTTATGGAGGACTCGATAAACGGTGGACAGACTCAAGCGGGGTTGCTCTTCCCGCGCCCGGCGATAGACCTCATCAGCATCCAGGTGCCCCTTCCCCCGACGAATAACATCTAAAACCAGAGCCCGCTGAGTAGTAACCTTCAACCCGGACCTGCTTAATGCCTTACGACTTTTAGCCAGTGATTTAATTTTAGTACTCATGCTAGTTGCAAATGCTTCCCATTTGCAACTATTCTACAACAAAAATCCCCTGCTTGTCAACTACTGGTCAGAAAATCGTAAATATCAGGCCCTTAACTGCCTCTTTATTTCGGGAATAGAGCTTTGTGCCGCCAGCTTGCCCTGCAGAATACACTCCTGAACCTGATGGAAATCGCCATAGCCTATATTCGGCATATCAGGCTCAATAACTATATCGGCATCCTCCAGGCTGGGCTTTACCATTGCATAGGTAGTAATATACAGAGAACGCATCAGGACATCAAAGATATTAGGTTCCTTAACATCTTTTGCCCGCCCCTTTTTCCTCCGATAAATTCTCTCCCTTACATCAGCCATTACATTGACAGCTATTATAAAATCGGCCCCCTTTTCTTTAAGGATGTTAACCGGCACCGGGTTCACCAGACCGCCATCAACCAGATACCTGCCCTTCCACTTAACCACGGTAAATATCGCCGGAATGGAAATACTGGCCCTGACTCCGTCCAGCACCAAGCCCTGCTCAATCACCACCTCCTCACCGGTGTTTATGTCAGTAGCCACGCAAGCCAGAGGTATCTTTAAGTCGCTAAATTTTATGTCACCGATTACCGACTTCAGCAGGTTCTTAATCTTCCTGCCCCGAATAAAACCATTCTTTGGTAAGGCTAAATCTATTAGAGAAGTCCACTTTCTCCAGTTCATATCCGCAGCCAGCTCGCTGATTCGACTGTCCTCATTACCCTGGGCATAGAGAGCGCCAACGGCGGCACCGGCGCTGGTACCGGCTATCATATCAATTGGGATACCCTCTTTCCCCAGGACTTCCAGTACCCCAATATGAGCCAGCCCCCGGGCAGCACCACCGCCCAGAGCCAGTCCAACTTTTCTCTTCTTAAGTCCAGCCAACTCCCTACTCCCACAATTCTTCAATATCTTTTTCAGCCTGTTTCTTGGACTCAGACTCGTCAACGGAGGCGAAAGCCTTATACGACTCGGCGGAGCCGTATTCCCTAGTCCTGACCACCACCGGCATGGGCACGGCATGGCCAAAAATGAGCGCCTGCTGCCTGGACTCCAGTCTTGACAGCACCGATTTGAGCTCACTCCTGCCGGAGACGCCGGCAAGCACGCTATCAATGTCCTTCTCGTTATCCAGCAGACAGGTTATCTTGGTGCCAAGCTGCGACATGACCTCGTCATCAATGCCGCTGGGACGCTGGTCAATTACCAGTAAGGTGACGTTATACTTGCGCATCTCGCGGGCGATATCGCCGAAGATAGTCTGAGAAGCCACCCCGGGGTTGAGAAAGCGGTGCGCCTCCTCAATGGTTATCACCAAGGGAATGGGACGCGCCGCATCCTCACCCATCGCTTTCTCCATTCTCTCCTGATACTGCGCATAGATACGGCGGGTAAGCAAATTAGCCACCAGAATATAAGCGGTAACATCTTTATATCTACCGAACTCCAGAACTACATTCATGCCCCGGTCAATGTATTCCAGTATGCGCTTTACCGGGTTATCAGGAGAGTGAGGCACCAGGAATGGAAGCCGCCCGATGGTCGTCAGCCCTCTCTGCAGGTTACTAAGAGTGCTCTCATGTATGTTCAGACCCTCCGGCAATTCTTCGACATCTTTCAAGTCCAGGGTACGCTGTACCCAGTCCCTCCCGAATTTTCTGGATAGCTGGTAAACGGCTTCAACGGCAAGCTCGGTGAGGTTCAAAGTCTGACGAAGCAATACCATATCCCCCGGCTCTATCTCGTCATAGCCTATCCTGACCACAAAATCGGTGCTTACCTTCCGGCGCCGAGCATTTTCCTCGTCAAGGGTGCATACCGCCACCTTTTCCGGAAAAAGCTGTTTCAGCGCCTTAACCGACCGCCCCCCCTCGCTGGTGCCCGCCCAGCCATACTCACTCTGCATATCAAAGATAAGGTTGACGGCGGCGCTCTTCTGCAGCATACCGATGAGCAGAATCCGGGTGAGGAAGGTCTTACCGGTGCCGGTCTTGCCGAATACGCCGTTCGAGCGCTTGACCAGCTCCTGCAAATCAAGACAAATCCTGGTCTCCATATCCAGCGGGGTACCGATATAGAACCGCTTCTCGTCCTCACTGCCGAAAACCAGCTCTACGTCCCGCTGCGACGACAGATTTACCACCGAGAAGTGGCTGGGAACGGTCTTAACCGGCTGAGGACCTTCAATCAGGCTGGCGACATCGCCGCCTATGGTGAGCATTGGCAGAACATGAAGTGTCCCGTAAGTGCTGGTTCCAGCCAACACCTCTGCCATAAACGGATCTGAAACATCGGGCGGGGTCAGGGTAAGCTTCTGGTCTATCACCCCCAGGCTGACATCGGTTATCATACCGAAGAAGCGCCGCTTCTCCCCCTCAATAGTCACATAGCGCCCGACGGCTATATCCTCAACCGAAGCCGAGCTGTCCAGCCTCACCTCCACCCCCTTGTTTAATGAGCCGGAGACGACAATGCCCAGCCTTTCCGTGTTTTCCTCAGTCATTCTTTAATCCTCTCCAGAATAGCTTTAAGCTGGTTAAGGTTCCCGCTGAGAAGGATGGCTAGTTCTTTACCTGCCGCCACCAGAAAGGCATGGCGGTCTTCATATACCCGGCTCATCTGGCGCAGACAGGCGGAAACAAGCTCCTCTACCGAGACCGGCAGGTGAGCGCTAATCAGCATATTAAGGAAATCAAAAGACTGGCTGAACTCCTTTACTTCCTCAGGTGAGCACAGGTAGACAAAGCCGTGGATTCGGGCCGGTTTGGGCGGCAGGTAGTGATATAATCTATCCCCCTCCCTGTGCCCCACCACCAGGGCGCAAAACTCACTACGAAGCAGCTTTGCCAGCTGCGGGCTCGACTGGTATATCCCCTCCTCACTGGTCTCGTCCCTGCCCCGGGCAATGGGACGGCGTCCCGGCTCAAGGCTGGCGGTAGTAGCGTTGTATACGATACCATACAACTCCACCGGCGCATCCACGGTCTTCACCAGACTGCCAAAAGGCGGAGACTCATAAAGCTCATAGCACTGCGCCACGAAGTCCGTGGTGCTGGCTTCAATAACCTCACCTACTCTTTGCAATTTATCCACTTTTATTGGAGCTAATCAGTTTATATTTTGTTTCCTGAAATTGGCTAATTCTTGTTACCATCAAAACAGCTATTATTATCCAGACAATATCCATAGCATAACACACCATATAAACATATGTTGCGCTAAGCAAATCAATCAATACTTCATCACTAAACCACACCCGCATTGCAATGTAGCTAACGAAGTAGCCTACGAAGTTAGATATCAAGAAGAATGCCCACCACTATCCCACGACGTCAGTGGATGAGTATGACCGGCTAACACTATCCATCATACCAATTCCGGGGTCGCTCTCTTTATATATCTCCTTTACTACTTGATATGGTCGAAACAAGTCCATGATTGGGATAAAGAACCAGCCCACTGCCCATCCCGGTGTAAAACGTAATGAGCCTGCGCTTAGCGAGCGAAGGTTTTTATTCGATCGATAAATCCAAACAAGAAATACAATGGAAGAGACAAAAGATAGCACAATTTGTGCTACTCCTATCAGAGTCTGCCTTGTCTCGTTTGCAGTAGCCTCTGACCACGTTACTACCTCGCCTCTAATAGCCCTGCTCAGCAAATCAGCTTGAGCATATCCTGAAACAATAGCAATAATAGTCACTATTGCTAATATAATATAAAGCCAACGCAACCACTTAGTTAGCGCATCAAGCGGCTTAAATTGATTCAGCTTCTCATGAGTTGCGCCCATTGCCCTGTCTGCTAGTTCAGGCATGTTTAATTTTCCTATTTCTTCTTTTCCTTCTTTTGCTTGGGTTTTTTCACATTCTTTCTTCCCTTAGTTCCCATGTTTAACCTCCTATTTTATTTCGCTACTTATCGTGCCACCTCTCTTTGAAAGCCGCCACGAAGCCAGAAACAGCCCGCCGGCGGCCAGATACGGCAGGCCCATCGTCAGCCAGGCAAAGAAATAATTACGCCCGGCATAAACGGCGATATGGGCACCAAGCCCGGCGGCAACCAAGACCAGAAGTATGCCGGCCAGCCACTCCCACCACCATGACAAAATACTGCCCGCCAGTGCCACTGCGGTCAGCACAGTAAGTAAAATACCCCCCAGCTCTATTGCTTCCGAACCTTCGGCAACACCCTCAATAATCAGGGTAATCAGGAAGCCCCCGGCAAGAAGTAAGCCGATTACCCGTGCCGTCCGCCTCATATACCTGGCTATGCTCTGTCGCCTGCTTTCCAGAGTCGTCACCTCCCTATA
>CAZRDI010000003.1:0-23273 GCA_964598825.1 uncultured Dehalococcoidales bacterium | reverse complement strand
CTCCCCTCTCCCATTTGTTAGGGGAGTGGTATAATGGGTGAGGGGTTGGTTCACTCTAAAGAGGAGTTAGAAAATGCTGAAAGGTAAGGTTCATAAATACGGGGCGGATGTGAATACGGATGTGATTATACCGGCGCGGTATCTGAATATATCCGAGCCGTCGGAGTTGGCAGGGCACTGCATGGAGGATATAGACGCCGATTTCCTGAGCCGGGTGGAGCCGGGGGATGTCATGGTGGCAACCACCAACTTCGGCTGCGGCTCTTCCAGAGAGCACGCCCCGCTGGCAATCAAGACGGTGGGAATATCATGTGTAATAGCCAAGAGCTTTGCCCGTATCTTCTTTCGCAACGCCATAAATATAGGTCTGCCGTTACTTGAGTGTGAGGAGGCGGTGGATAAGACTGAGGCGGGTGATGTTCTGGAGGTTGACCTATCCTCCGGCGGGATAAAGAACCTGACCAGGGGTATAGAATTCACTGCCAGGCCCTACCCCGATTTTATGGCTGAGCTTATCTCAGCCAGCGGGCTTATTGAATATACTAAACAAAGATTAGCCAGCGGGAGGTCTTAGAATGCAATTTGAACTGGCGGTTTTACTCGGTGATGGTGTTGGCCCTGAGGTTGCCGGTGAGGCAATCAGGGTGTTGCAGGCGGTTGGCGATAGGTTCGGGCATACCTTTAATCTGCACCACGGATTGGTGGGAGGGATTGCTATTGACGAGGCCGGTACCGCCCTGCCTGATGATGCCCTTAAAATGTGCAAGCGCAGCGATGCCGTGCTGCTCGGTGCGGTAGGCGGCCCCAAGTGGGACGACCCTCAGGCTAAGGTTCGTCCTGAAGATGGGCTGCTGGCATTACGTAAGGGACTGGGTCTGTTTGCCAACCTGCGTCCGGTCAGGGTCTTTCCCATGCTTGTTGATTCCGCCAATCTAAAGCCGGATGTTATCAGGGGTGCCGATTTTATATTTGTTCGGGAGCTTACCGGGGGTCTCTACTTCGGCCGTCCCAAGAAGCGCTGGCAGACGTCCCGGGGCAGACGGGCTGTTGATTCTATGGCTTACTCGGAGCAGGAAATAGAGCGGATTGTCCGTGTTGGCTTTGAGCTGGCACGCGGCAGGAAGAAAAAATTAATATCGGTGGATAAGGCTAATGTGCTGGAATCGTCCCGGCTGTGGCGTCAGGTGGCTATGGAGGTGGCGAAGAAATACCCTGATGTAGAGCTGGAGCATATGCTGGTTGATGCCTGCGCCATGCGACTTATTCAAAATCCCAGGTATCTTGATGTCGTTGTTACCGAAAATACGTTTGGGGATATTCTTACCGACGAGGCATCCATGCTGGCCGGCTCTATGGGTATGCTGCCGTCGGCCAGCCTGGCCGGGGTGCCGGAGGAGGGGGTTAACATTTTCGGTCTGTATGAACCCATTCACGGCAGTGCTCCCCGCCGTGCCGGTTTGAACATGGCTAATCCCATTGCCACTATTCTCAGCGCGGCTATGATGCTGCGTTACTCCTTTGGCTTGAGAGAAGAGGCGCGAGCCGTTGAGTTAGCCGTTGATGAGGTGCTGGAGGAGGGGTATCGCACTTATGATATAATGGGTGAAGGTAAAATGAAGGTGGGGACAAAGGAGATGGGGGATTTGATTGTCCGAAAGGTAGGAGGCTAGAGATTGTCATCGGTTCAACTTTATGATACCACCCTGCGGGACGGGGCACAGAGTGAGGGTGTCTCCTTCTCTGTGGTTGATAAGCTAAATATTGCTCGCAAGCTTGATGAGTTAGGTGTCCATTTCATAGAGGGCGGCTGGCCTGGCTCCAATCCTAAGGACGTTGACTTCTTTGACAAGGCGCAGAGTCTTACCCTGACTAACTCTGCGCTGGTTGCCTTTGGCAGCACCCGGCGCTCTAAAACGAAGGCAGAAACAGATGCTAACCTTCTGGCTCTGGCTGGTGCCGGGGCAAAGGTGGTTACCATTGTAGGTAAAAGCTCGGCTTTACAGGTTACTCAGGTTTTAGAAACCACCCTGGAAGAAAACCTTAGTATGGTTGCCGACTCTATACGCTATCTTAAGGCGAAGGGGCTTACTGTTTTCTTTGATGCCGAGCACTTCTTTGATGGCTTTAAGACTGACTCTGGCTATAGCCTGCGGGTTTTAGAGGTGGCTGCCGAAGCTGGAGCCGACTGCCTGGTTCTCTGTGATACAAACGGGGGCACGTTGCCTAGCGAGACAACGGTTGCCGTTGAGGCAGCCCGGAAGTCCACTCCCGCTTCTCTGGGCATTCACGCTCATAATGATGGTGAGATGGCGGTGGCTAATACGCTGGCGGCGGTGCAGGCGGGAGTCACCCAGGTTCAGGGCACCATCAACGGATACGGCGAGCGCTGTGGTAATGCCAATCTCTGTTCCATTATCCCCGCGTTGAAGCTTAAGATGAATATTGACTGCGTTAGCGATGCCCAGCTTGCCAGATTAACCGAGGTAGCCCACTATGTCAGTGAGGCGGCCAATCTTGTTCCTGATGCTCATCTGCCTTACGTTGGCTCCAGTGCCTTCAGTCATAAGGCTGGACTTCATGTTTCGGGCCTGGCGAAGTGGGCGGAGAGCTACCAGCATATAGACCCGGACCAGGTGGGTAATAAGCAAAAGGTGGTGGTATCGGAGCTGGCAGGGAAGGGGAGTATCATATACAAGGCGAAGGAAATGGGCCTGGATTTACCCCCAAGTGGTAAGGAGGCGAAGGAACTTCTGGAGAAGGTTAAGCTGCTGGAGAGCCGTGGCTTCCAGTATGATAATGCCGAAGCCTCCTTTGAGTTGCTGCTTCACCGGGCTCAGCCTGGTTATCAGCGTGCCTTTGAACTGGTTGATTTTATGGTAGTGGTGGAGAAGAGACGGCGCCAGCCTACGCGGGAAAGTCCGGAGGAAATGCTGTCTGAGGCGATGGTAAAGGTGAGAGTGGGCAAAGAGGTGATGCATACCGCTGCCGAGGGTAACGGGCCGGTGAATGCTCTGGACGAGGCACTGCGCAAGGCGTTGCTGCGATTCTACCCCAGCCTGGCCGCTGTCAAGCTGGTTGATTATAAGGTGCGCATCCTTGAGGAGAGTACCGGCACCGAATCTCAGGTTCGGGTGCTTATTGAGTCCAGCGATGGTGTTGATGAGTGGCGGACCGTGGGCAGTTCAACCAATATCATAGAGGCTAGCTGGCTGGCTCTGGCCGATGGCCTGGAGTACTGGCTGCTGAAACAAAAGGCGAATGACCCTTCAATGAAAAGCTAGAATTCTTTCTGGATAGTCGGGTAAGGAATTGATATTATAAAGGAGGAAAACGAGATGTGGAAGAGGGTTGTTACTCTGTTACTGGTGGTGGTTACGCTTCTTTCCTTCACTGCATGTGGGGAAGGGTTACCCCCGGCGCAGGAGATAATTGATGGCGTAATTGAATCAGCGGGTGACATAGAGTCGCACAAGTTTGATATAGATATGACTATGGAGGCGACAGGTGAGGAGGAGGGGGAGGCAGTTGAAATGGTTATGACACTGGGCTTCAGTGGCGCGGTGGACTTTGAGAATAAAGAGTTGAGCACGGAGATAAGTATCAGCATGGAAATGACCGGGGAAGAGGATGTGGAAATGGCGATGGAGATGTATCTCGTTGATGGTATGGGATACGTGATGATGGACATGCCGGAGATGGACCCCATGTGGATGAAGGAAGAGGTGGCAGATGAGGATTGGGAAGAGGTAAATCAAATGCTGATACCGGTTGATTCCCACCTGGAACTCCTTGAAGAGGCCGATGTAACTGTCATTGGCAGTGAGAGGGTAGAGGGCGTGGACTGTTACGTGCTCGAACTCACCCCGAATTTGGAGCAGCTCTGGGATACGGCTATGCAGCAAACAGAGGTGGTTGATATGGGGATATCGGCCATTGCCGAAGAGGTTCTTCAGGAGGCATTCACCAGCTTCTCTGTGAAGCAATGGATTGCCAAGGATACGTACTTCCTGACCAAGTCGGAAATAATTATATCTATGGAGATAACACCCGAGCTTATGGATATCATGGGTGACGATAGCCTGGCGACAATGGATATTACGGTAACCCTCCTGTCCTATGACCATAACCAGCCGATTTCCATCGTACTGCCTCAGGAGGCTCTGGAGGCAACCGAGGGGTCTGACGACTTTGCTGATGAGGAGGAAGCAAGAAGGACGGAATACCACAATGTTCAATCAGCAATAATTGCCTTGATGATTGATAATGGACTCGCCGAGATACCAAATCCGGTTGACTATGCCGGTGGTGTTGCCACTGATGATATGACGGCCTTCCCAGATTCAATCACAACGGCGGCCGACAAAGACTATGCCGGTGTTGGTACTCCAAAGGCTGGATATGTGCTCTATGCCCACGACCTGATAGGCGCGGATACTTCTACCTTTGAAACTGTCAATTATGTTACCATGGATTGGACAATATATTACTATACCTGTGAGTCGGATGGCACGGTGCGCCAGTTTGACGGAGCAGACATAGCTACGGCGACAGAGTATAGCTATTAACGGCTTTAGACAGGTTTGCCTGCCGCCATATATTATGACGGCAGGCATTTTTTATCCGGACGTAATACGTCGCTAGCTTGCCTACCTGGCTTTAGTCCAGAAGTCCAGGCTCAGGTATTTCCACCCCGCGTCAGCCAGCAGTACCACTATGTTACCCTTATCCACCTCGCTGGCAATTTTAGCTGCCTGATGGACTACGGCTCCTGAAGATAATCCGGCAAAGATTCCTTCCTTATCCAGTAACTGCCTTGTGGTTTCGTTCGCCTGCTGGCTGGCAACTGTAGTCTTCTCGGTAACCAGTCCCTGCTCCCAGAAGGGTGGTAGTGCTTCTCCGAGGCACTTCAGACCCTGGATACTATCGCCCGGCGGTGGTTCAACGCCGATTACCCTGATGTTGGGATACTTTTCTTTTAGTCGGCGGCCAGTCCCGGTTATGCTGCCCCCGGTGCCGATGCCGGCAATCAGCACGTCAATCTGCTCATAGGGAAAGTCGTTAATTATTTCGGCGCCGGTGGTCTCGTAGTGAGCTAGTGGGTTGGCCGGGTTGGAGAACTGGTCGGGCATGAAGTATTTTTTGTCTTTGGCTGCCATTTCATTAGCGGTATTAATAGCCGCTTCCATTCCGTAAGTCCCTTTGGTGAGAATGAGCTCGGCATCGTGGATTTTGAGCAGTTGTTGCCTCTCCAGGCTCATACTATCGGGCATAACGATGGTGACTTTATAACCCAGCTTGTGCCCCAGCCAGGCTAAGGCTATCCCGGTATTGCCGCTGGTGGCTTCAATGATGGTCTTGTCCCTGGTTAGCTCGCCGCTTTGCTCTGCCTTTTCTATCATGTATCTGGCTATTCGGTCCTTAATGCTGCCGCTACCACCCGGGTTCTGCCCCTCCAGCTTTGCCAGGATTTTAACCTTCTTATTAGGGCTCATTTGAGCCATTTCCACCAGCGGGGTATGTCCTATTGCTTCGGTAATATCTTTGAAATACATCATCCTTATCCTTTAATAACGCCTATTGGCACCGTTTTGGCTACTTTACGGGAGATGCCCGCCTTATGAGTTACATCAACCACCTCAGTTACGTCCTTGTAGGCTTCGGAAGCCTCTTCAGCCAGCGAACTCATACTACCGGCCTTAACTGTGATTCCTCTGGCTGCCAGGGCACTGGCAACGTCGGTGCCCTTGAGGCTGCGCCTGGCTGCGGCGCGACTCTGCACCCTGCCGGCACCATGGCAGGTGGAGCCGAACGATTCCTTCATGGCTGTTTCTGTGCCCAGAGCTATGTAGGAGCAGCGGCCCATATCTCCGGGGATGAGAACCGGCTGGCCTATGTTTCTGTAGATTTCGGGTACATCGGGGTGTCCGGCGGGGAAGGCTCTGGTTGCTCCCTTGCGGTGAACACACAGGGTCTGCTTTTTACCGTTAATAGTATATTCCTCCATCTTGGCGATATTATGAGTCACATCATAAATCTGCTCCAGCCCTAATTCCCCTTGACTTTTGCCGAGGACTTTAGCCAGAGACTCTCTGGTCCAGTGGGTGATGCACTGCCGGTTTGTCCAGGCGTAGTTGGCGGCGCATGACATAGCTGCCAGGTAGTCCCGTCCTTCCGGCGAATTTACCGGGGCACAGGCAAGCTGGCGGTCGGGGAGGTTAATGCCGTATCTTTTTACCGCCTCGCCCAGCAGGGCTACATAATCGGTGCAGACCTGGTGCCCGAAGCCTCTGGAGCCGGTGTGGATTAAGATAAGCACCTGCCCTATATCGTCAATGCCCATAACTTTAGCGGCATCACGCTCATATATTTCAGCTACTACTCCCACCTCCAGAAAGTGATTGCCGGAGCCTAGGGTGCCCAGTTGGGGGATACCGCGTTTTTTCGCCTTGCTGCTTACTTTATCAGGGTTAGCCCTTTTCATACAACCTGACTCTTCAGTAACTACAATGTCTTCTGCCTCACCGTAACCCTTTTCCACCGCCCAACGGCTGCCCTTTGTTAGAAGTTCATCCAGTTCCCTTTCACTCACTCTTATCTTGCCCGTGGAACCCACTCCTGAAGGAATGTTGACAAAGAGATGGGCAATTAGCTGTTCAATCTTTGGTCTGACCTCTTCCTCGGTGAGGTTTGTCCGTAATAAGCGGACACCGCAGTTAATATCAAAGCCGACGCCCCCGGGCGATACTACTCCGTCTTTTACCCTGGTAGCGGCTACCCCGCCTATGGGAAAGCCGTATCCCCAGTGGATATCAGGCATAGCCAGTGAATGACCTACAATGCCGGGCAGGAAAGCCACGTTGGCTACCTGCTGAAAAACATGCTCTTCCCAGATATGGTTAAGCATTGATTCATCGGCGAAGATTAGACCGGGGACGGACATGCCCGCTTTATAGCTCTGCGGAATCTCCCAGCGGTAGTCATCTATTTTCTTCAGTATTTCTTGCCATGGTGCTGTCATTTTCTATCCCCACTAGATATCGAACAGTACCTGAACCTTACAGCCGTCGCTCTTGTCAATTTTTAACATGTGGTGAGTGGCTGCCTTGACACCCATTTTTAGTTTATGCTTTGAGCTATCTACCCTCTCTCCGTAGCTTCTAGCCTTCAGTCGTGTGCCGTTAAGCCGGGTGATATCAAACCTTTTGAAGATGATATTCTCGGTGTCAAACAGGTAAATAAATTCATTTAACCATGCCACCAGCAGGCTTTCCTGGTCGGGGGCGGTTAGGTCTATATCCCGGTGTGAGGTTTCATCCACGTCCTCAAGCTCGGTTATAAGACTGAACAGGGCTTTAGCGGCATTGGCAAACGCCTCTTTCATATCGGCACCGTAGGCGATGATGCCTACATCAGCCGTGTGGTTTACGATTTCAAAGTCCTTCTCCATACAGACTAAATTATATCATTTGCTCTGATAAACACAAGCCGTATAGCTGCCGGGGTAAACCAGTTGGCCCCGGTCTGCTTGACAGTAAGATTATGCTGTGTTACGATTTGTCTGGAGATAACGATATATCGCTTTGTTATAAATCTCTATATTCTATTGAGGTAAGCGTTGTGTTTGACAGGCACCGTTATTTTGCCGGACCAAGGCGTGAAAGACCATTCCGGAGAGGGGATTTCAAGTATATCCTCTTGCAGTACCTGAAAGATAAGCCGAGCTATGGATACGAGATTATCCATGCATTGCAAGAGCGCTTTCACGGCTTCTACGTGCCCAGTCCGGGAACTGTCTACCCCACGCTGCAGATGCTTGAGGAGATGGGGTGTGTCATTGCTGCCGAGCAGGAGGGGAAGAAGGTCTACACTATCACCGGGGAAGGTCGTCGGTTCCTCGGTGAGCAGAAAGACTGTCAGGAGAGGATAAGGAGTCAGATAAGGGACTGGTGGAATCCCGAAAACGTTGATGATATAAAGAAGACGATGCGCGAGTTCAAGAGGCTTGCCCAGTTGCTCAGGGATAAGGCTCGTACGGCGGATATCAAAAAGCTGAAGCGTATGCGGGAAACTCTCTCTTGTGCTTACGAAGAAATCTCTAAAGATTAGCACTGGACCGTAATCAAACGGATTAAATTATACACTCGCCCCGGATGACAGTAATCTGGCGAGGATAAGTGGATGTGAAATGAGAATCCTGCTGAGATTAGTGGGCTTTGCCAGGAAATATTGGGTATTGCTGTTACTGGCCTTTGTCTGTCTGGCGGCAACTACTGCCTTTAGCCTGACTGTGCCCTGGATGCTGGGCCAGGGTATTGATGCTGTGCTTAGCTCCAGGGAGCGTAGCTTCCTCTGGGTGGCGGCGGGGGTTGTGATTGGTGCCAGTATTTTGAGAGGCGTATCCGCATACGGAAATACCTACCTCAGTGAAGTCGTCTCCCAGAGAACGGCTTACGATGTCAGGAATGCCCTCTATGACCGACTGCAAAGGCTGAGTTTTGCCTATCATGACCAGGCACAGACGGGACAGCTTATGTCACGAGCCACTGCCGATGTGGAAGCGATACGTATGTTCTTCGGGAGGGGCTTGCTGGGTATACTTCAGGCGGTTCTCCTGATTATTGGCGTCTCCTGTATTCTTATCTCAATGAACTGGCAACTGGCGCTGCTCACTTTGGCTTTTGTGCCGGCTATTGCCTGGCGTGCCATCGCTGTCAGCCGCCGTCTCCAGCCTATCTGGCTCAGAATTCAACAGTTTATAGCAGCCCTTGGTATTACATTGCAGGAGAACCTCACCGGGATGAGAGTGGTGAAGGCTTTTTCGCGTCAGAAAGAAGAGAGCCAGAAATTCTCTACCGGGGCACAAGTGCTCTATGAGCAGCAGGTCAGCGCTGCCCGCCAGATAGCTTTTAACATGCCTCTTATGGTGTTTTTACTGAGTCTGCCTACGGCTCTCGTCCTGTGGTACGGCGGGCGCCAGGTGGTAGGCGGCACCCTGACCATAGGTAACCTCACCCAGTTCATACTGTATCTGGGCATGCTGGCAATGCCCATCCGCCGGCTGGGATTTATGGCGAACCTCGTTTCCCGCACTATATCCGCCGGGGAGCGTATTCTGGAGATACTTGACACCGAGTCGGCGGTTAAGGAGAAAGACGGTGCTATTGAGCTGGGCAGGGTGAAGGGACAAGTCTGTTTTGAAGATGTTAGCTTCAGCTACAATTCAATGTCTCCCACGCTCAGTAACGTCAGCTTCAGCGTGCAGCCGGGTGAGTTGGTGGCTTTACTGGGAGGCTCGGGCAGTGGCAAGAGCACCATAGCTAACCTTCTACCCAGGTTCTATGACGTCAGCGGTGGACGCATTACCATTGATGGTGTTGACATCCGTGACGCGACTATAGCCTCGTTGCGCAAGAATGTGGGGATAACACAGCAGGATATTTTCCTGTTTTCAGGCACTATACGGGATAATATTGCCTACGGTGCCGTAAGTGCTGACATGGAGCAGGTAGTAACTGCCGCCAAAGCGGCTCACCTTCATGACTTTATACAAAGCCTTCCTGAAGGCTATGATACCTGGGTGGGGGAACGGGGTGTCACTCTCTCCGGTGGTGAGAAACAACGGCTGGCTATAGCTCGTACTCTGCTCACCAATCCCGGTGTCCTTATCCTGGATGACTCCACCTCCAGCGTGGATGCTGAAACCGAGCATCTAATCCGTCAGGCATTGGATAAACTTATCAAGGGGCGAACTACATTCATTATTACTCACCGTTTGCCCATCATCAGGAACGCAAACCTTATCCTGATGCTCAAGGATGGTCAGATGGTGGAGCAGGGTAAACACGGCGAACTTATGGCTATGAACGGCCTTTATAAACAGATATATCAGTCACAACTCTTAACAACTCCGGATTCTGGAGAGGACTTGGAAAAGGAGTAAGTATGTTTCATGGTGGTGGTCCACCCGGGATGGGTCGTGGCGGTCCGCCCGGGGGAGGTCGGCTCGGTAGCGCTCTTGATGTCGACGAAGATGAAGAGCTGGGCAAGTTATATGACAGCAAGATTATAGCGCGGTTGCCCAAATACCTGTCCCGGGTCAAGGGGTGGTTGGCTCTGGGGGGCAGCGGTATGCTCATCCGCTCCCTGGCGGCTCTGGCTGTGCCTTATCTGACCGGTATGGGCATAGATTATATATACGCTGGTAATCTAACCGGGCTTAATATTGTGGCCATTCTCTTTGTATGTGCGTCACTATTGCAGTGGGGTGGTCAGTATATGGAAGTCCGCTTCCTTGCTTACGCCGGCGGAGCTGTTCTCCTTAGGATGCGCACCGAGATGTTTGACCATTTGCAACGGCTGTCACTGAGCTTCTTCGACCACAGTAAAGTGGGTAAACTCATGTCCCGGGTGCAAAATGATATAAATCAGCTACAGGAAGTTGTCACTACCGGCATACTTAATATTATAGCCAGTGCTTTAACCCTGGTGGGAATAGCCACTGTCATGATGGTGATGAACACCCGTTTAGCCCTGCTTACCCTTGCTGTGGTGCCGGCGTTGGGCATCATAATCTTCATATGGCAGAGATACGCTCGCCGTGCCTTCATCAAGGTGAGGCAGGCTATTGCCGTCGTCAATGACCGGCTTCAGGAAGGCATATCCGGGGTGCGGGTGACCCAGAGCCTGTCTCGCGAGGAAGTAAACGTCGGGCAATTTGATGATGTGAATAAGGCGCACCTGGATGCCAATATAAGCGCAGCCAGGCTGCAGGCGCTCATGTTGCCTACAGTCGAGATAATGACCGCCATTGCCTATAGCCTGGTTATTATCTTCGGCGGGTATCAGGTGCTGGCAGGAAGTATGGGGCCCGGTGTTCTTATCGCCTTTTTGCTCTATATCCAGCGCTTCTTTGCCCCCGTGCTGGAGCTGACCATGATGTATACCGAACTCCAGCGGGCTATGGCTTCCGGAGCGCGTGTCTTTGAACTCCTTGATGTCGAACCTGAAATTAAGGATGCCCCCGACGCTATTGAGGTGCCCGCGATAAAAGGGGAGGTTAAGTTTAATAACGTCAGCTTTGCCTATGAGCCCGGTCTGGAGGTCCTCCATGATGTAAACCTGGTAGTCCGCCCCGGAGAGACGGTGGCTGTAGTAGGACGGACCGGGGCTGGCAAAAGCAGCCTGATGAACCTCATCGCCCGCTTCTACGATATAGATAAGGGCGGGATAACCGTGGATGGCTATGATGTGAAGTCGGTTACCCGGCAGTCATTAAGGAGTCAGATAGGTATTGTGCCTCAGGAGCCCTTCCTATTCTCCGGTAGCATAGAGGACAATATCCGGTATGGCCGTATAGATGCCAGCCACGAGGAGGTTGTCAGGGCAGCTAAAGCGGCGGGTGCTCACACCTTCATTACCCGCCTGGAACATGGCTACGATACGTCGGTGGGGGAGAGGGGTGGTAACCTCAGCGCCGGGCAGCGCCAGTTTATCTGCATTGCCCGCGCTATCTTGGCCAGTCCGCCCATCATGGTGCTGGACGAGGCTACCTCTAATGTGGATACCAATTCTGAACGTCTTATGCAAAAATCGCTGCGCCGTTTGATGAAGGGGCGCACTTCTTTCATCATTGCCCACCGGCTATCCACCGTGACTAATGCTGACCGTATTGTGGTTCTTGAGCAGGGGAGAATCGTTGAGATGGGCTCTCATAAGGAACTCCTGGCCAAGCAAGGTCTCTACCACGAGATGTTTGGAGCTCTAAGTGCACCGGAGGCGGGACAGTAGAGTGCTTGAGGAATAAGACAGCGTAGTTTGCTTCCACTTTGAGCTTTTTCAGCCATATAGTATAATTAACATACGGAGTAGTTTAAGCGTTTCCACGCGTTGGGGGAATTAAATGGGTGATATAAAGAGTGCCCGTGAGATAGCTATGGAAAAGGTGGAAGAGCTGGGCGAGGCGACTGAAGAAGAGCGTCTGAGGTGGAAATACACCCCGCAGGGGGAAGAACTGGCAGCCAGATATATTAAGCGGGGTTGCAATCTGGTAGATGAGCTGAGCAAGTATGAGGAAAAGGCGAGGAGACATATCATAGCTGGCGCCGAGGACGTGCTTATCGGCAACATCGGCCTGCCCATGAACGATTCAGCCAGAAAAAGTAATAGAAAGGTAATGGACGGCTTAAAGACCCTTAAGAGTGATAAAGTTGGTGTGGAGAATGTCTTCAGCAAGATGAGAAACATCTTTAAGCACTATGCGGAGCAGGGCGAGCAGCAGAGAAGGCAGGCCTACGAATCATTAAAGGCTGAATTTACAGCTAAAATACAACAGGCGGTTCAACAGCAGTTGGGTTCGACAATGGGCTTTAAGATAGACGTGGATAACCAGCCGCAGTTCCAGGCGGAGTGGCGTAAGCTTCAGATACAGCTTGACTCACAGTATATTGCGCTTTTGAACGAATACAAACAGGAGCTGAGGACTGTATCTTAGGCAATAGTGAACAGTACAATATTTGACGGGGAATCTAATGGATTTTGAGGATAGAAGAATTAAGGAGGCGGTCAGGCACGCCGAGATATTAAGAGCACCCAGGCAGTCGCTGGCTACCTTCGGTACGACAAATATATACTACTACCTGGTTACCGAACCGGCTTACTCTGAGCTGATAAAGGATGTCACCGAGACCGTAATCAGGGAAGGCAGAGTAATTGCCGAGAGACCGAGGATTGTAACCCCTTACTATCTTTCCAGGCTTGAAGGCTTCAGTTCTGCGGCTAGAAGGTACTTTGATAACCTGGTCAGGGTGTATGACCCTAATTCACCCGGGCTGTTTTACACCTATAAGAATGAGCCAAAAGAGCTTACCATTGCCTCGGACAACCTGCTGTCGGTAGTGGATAAGCTAAACGCTGAGATTGATAAGCGTGGTGACCCGTTAACCTCTATCATCAGGGGTGAGGACGAGCTCTGGGACGTGGCATTGATGAAGTTTATTTATGAGATGACCAGAAGCTCTCTGCGGGATAACCTGAGCCAGATGAGTTCCAGAGGACTTTTGGATGTGGATGCAGCCGGTATTCCGGTTGAGGCCAGGGTGAGGATTGACGAGCTTTTTAGAAAGGTTTCTCTGGGCGAGTGCGAGCCCCGGGAGTTGAAAGATGAGCTTGACCGCTGGGGTATATTTGAGGAATATGAAGACAGGTTCTTTAATATTTTTAAGAAAAGAGTGTAGAAGGAGAAGACTGGTCTGATATGGATGACGAACAGGTTTTAGTGCGGCCGCCGAGTGAGGCGGGTAGCCTTTTACTGCCGGTAACTATCGGCTGCTCAAACAATACGTGTACCTTTTGCGGTACCTACATGGGAGTTAAATTCAGGATAAGGCATCTTGAGGATATCAAGCGTACTATAGATGTGGTAGCTCAGAACTATGCCCGTAGTATCAGGCGGGTGTTTCTTGAGAACGGGGATGCCTTAATCAGCCCCCAGTATATACTGGTAGGAGTGTTGAAGTACCTGAACGAGAGGTTCCCTAATCTGGAGAGGATTGGCACCTATGCCAGCCCGCAGGCTGCACTGATAAAGAGTGCCGATGAGCTTAAGGAGTTACATGAGCTCGGCATTCAAATTGCCTACATGGGCGTGGAGACCGGTGATGAGGAGCTTCTGCAAAAGGTTAAAAAAGGGGTTACCCGTGCCCAGATGGTTGAGGCGGCAAGGAAACTGAAGCAGGCGGGAATCACTATTTCGGTTACGGTGATACTGGGGTTGGGTGGTGTTGAGGGGAGTGAAAATCATGCCATAAAGACAGCCGGGATACTATCCGATATTGACCCCGATTTTGCCGGTGCCCTGACCATTATGCTTGTTCCCGGGACGCCGCTTTATAAAGACTGGCAGGATGGTAAATTCTCACTCATATCACCGTTCCAGTCCCTGGCTGAGCTTAAGCTGATAGTACAGAACTCCAATTTCACCAATTGTTTCTTTACTGCCAATCATGCCTCAAACTACCTGCCGATTAAGGCAAGGATGCCCGAGCAGAAGGAAGCGGTAATAGCCATGATAGATGATGTGTTGACCAGTAAGGATATGTCCCG
The DNA here is from genome assembly GCA_964598825.1 of uncultured Dehalococcoidales bacterium. Classification (GTDB taxonomy): domain Bacteria; phylum Chloroflexota; class Dehalococcoidia; order Dehalococcoidales; family JAUXAP01; genus JAUXAP01. The sequence goes on along the minus strand of CAZRDI010000003.1, from coordinate 9,173 downwards.
GCTGCGGCCGGAGTTTATTAGAGCCCTGTAAGCATGGTTTTAACGCCGACTTTGTGGAGAGTGTAATCTTGGAAATCTCGGTAATTGATGCCAGAGACCTCTCTGAAGCGTGGTTTCTTTGCTTGGGTAAGACCTTAACTGACGGGCGTGAATACAGGATTGAGCGTGGGAGCTACGCCGGCCAGCGTCGCAAGGAGCTTGACTTCATCGTTGTCAAGGTCCAGCATCCGGGAACGAGACCCCTGATTCCGGATGTGCCGCAGGGGGTGCCGCCACCTACCTCTATGGAGTATATAGAAAGCTATCTTCCCTACCTGATGACGGCGCACAAAGCCGAGGGAGAGCAGTATACCTACGGTCAGTATCTGGAGAAGCAGATTGCCGAAGTAATCAGGATGTATAAGGAGGACGGCTATAATACCAATCAGGCTTTTATGGCGGTGGGTGATAGCCAGTCTATTTTCTTATCAGACCCTCCCTGTCTCAGAATGATAGATACCAGGATACGCGATAATCGGCTTCACTTTGTCGTCTATTTCCGGTCGTGGGATTTGTGGGCTGGCTTTCCCTCAAACCTGGCGGCAATCCAGCTCCTGAAGGAGTATATGGGGAGTGAGATAGGGGTTGATGATGGCGAGATTATTGCCGTGAGTAAGGGACTGCACCTTTATGAGTATTCTTGGGAGCTGGCCAGGATTGCAGCCAGGATGGAATAGAAATTGTAACCTCACCGGCGCTGGCTATATGAAGGTTAGCGCCACGTTGTTGAAAACGGCAGCCATGGTTGCCACTACATAGGGTACCAGTATGACCACGAAGGCAGTCCGCCCGTAGCCCTTGAAGCCGAATTTGAGGTGGAGGGAGCGGACGGTGATAGCTACCAGCAGGAGAATGCCGGCAGCAGCTATGTCGACCATGAGCAGACTGGGGAACCCGCCTACCCGCAATGCCCAGCTTGCCAGCGGACCACCCTCGTAGACACGCGTGTTGCCGCTGAGTTCTAGGGCGGCGTAGGTGCTTGCATAGTCCAGCACTGCCAGCAAACCGACGAGAGCTAGAAGCCGTGATTCTCGCCAGGGCCACAGGTGCCTTGACACTGCTTCAAAGTGGTGCTCAATGAAGCGTTCCCTCTCACGGTTTTTCCTGGCCGTGTCTTTTAGCCGTTTGAACAGGCGGTGCATGGTTATCTCTTCCCTTCAATCTCGGTTCACCCCTCCCACCATTCCAGCCCGTGAGGAGGGCTCCTGCCTGTTTAAGTATACCACATTGTTACATTGATTCCCTTGTTCGAGTTCATGTAATAATCTATACTACTATAGTGCCACAGTGGCAGGTTTCTTCCGCTCTGAGAAGGAGAGGATATGAAGATAATCGGACTGATTGGTGGAATGAGCTGGAACTCTACTCTGGAATACTACCGTCTAATTAATGAGCTGATTGCAGAGAAGCTGGGTGGTCTTCACTCGGCCTGCCTGATTCTTTATAGTTTGGATTTTGACGCGGTTGAGCAGGCACAGCATGAGGGTCGCTGGGATGATGCCGCTGCTATCCTCAGTGGAGCGGGTATAGCCCTGAAAAAGGCTGGTGCCGAATTTCTGGTGATATGTACTAATACCATGCATAAGGTCGCTGATGCGGTTAAGGAAAAGACTGGCTTGCCACTCGTTGATATTATTGATGTTATCGGTCGTGCCATTATTGAGGACGGGCTTGGCAAGGTTGGCTTATTGGGGACCAAGTTTGTCATGGAGGAGCCATTTTACAGGGAGAGGCTTGAGGAACAATTTAATATTGAGGTGCTTGTACCCAACGGGAGTGGTGGAGCGGTTGTCGATAAAGTTATCTATGACGAGCTATGTCAGGGAAAGATTGAAACCTCCTCCCGCTATGCTGTGATTGAGATTATTCAGGAACTGATAGGCCGTGGTGCTGAAGGTATTATTCTCGGCTGCACCGAACTGCCCTTGCTTATCCAACCTGGTGACGTAAATATACCGTTGTTTGATACAACTCGTCTTCACTCTGAGGCAATAGTCAGTCTGGCGCTGGCTGACGGATGAGCGCCTGACCTCAGAATATGCTAAAGCTTTAGCTTGATTGGGTCTCATTAAAGCCATCGGCGAAGAACTGGCTTACCTTGCGGGCGACATCGTCCTCATATCCCCGCCAGAAGTGGTCGGCTCCCGATATAATCTGGTATTGCTCGGAGTCGGCGGCGTCTCTGATGTGCCGCCGGAGCTCTTCAGACAGGATGACGGTGTCGGCATCACCGATGATGAGCAGCCTTGGTCTGGTATATTGCTGGAGCTGCTCCCCCCCGGGACCTGATAGCGCCGGTGACACCAGTGCCAGGAGACTGACCTGCTTATTTTGAAGTGCGACTGGTAGGGCTACACCGCCGCCGAAAGAGTACCCCGCCAGCCCGATTTTTCTACCGTCAATGTCCGGCGTGGATGAGACAAAGTCCAGGGCGGCTACGACGTCTGCCTGCTCGGCGATTCCTCCCCCGAATTTGCCCCCGCTGTTACCGGCTCCCCGGAAATTAAACCGGAAGGCGGCGATTGAGCGGGAGACCAGCGCCCGGCAGATAGCGAAGACTACGTTATTTGACATATTCCCTCCGTAGAGAGGGTGGGGGTGGCAGACAATGACGGCGGGAAAGGGGCTTTTCCCCTCGGGGAGGTGCCAGGCTCCTTCTAGAGAAATGTCCCCGCAGGGAAAGGTTATGCGGTTCCGGTTCAAGCCTTTCTCCTTTTGTCGGTTCCGGTCGGTCTTCTCCTCCTCTGCCGCCAGCTTCTGAGCCGGGCTGCAATCTGTTTCTCATGTCCCTGGTCGCTCGGGGTGTAGTAGCGCTTGCCGCGGAGAGAATCGGGCAGGTTTTGCTGCTCAACGAAGTGCCCGGGGTAGTCGTGAGCATATTTATACCCCTTGCCGTATCCCATACCCCTCATCAGTGGTGTCACCGGGTTGCGCAGGTGCAGCGGCACAGGCTCATTTGACCCCTGTTTAATCTCCTCCTGAATCTGGGAATAGGCTTGGTATAGCGAGTTACTCTTGGGGGCGGTAGCCAGGTAAACGGCTGCCTCAGCTAGAGCTAAATTACCCTCGGGCATGCCGATAAAGTGTATCGCTTGCTGGGCGGCCATGGCTACTACCAGTGCCTGGGGGTCAGCCATGCCTACATCCTCTGAGGCAAAGCGAACCAGTCGGCGGGCGACGTAAAGAGGGTCCTCTCCCGCTTCCAGAATCCTTCCCAGCCAGTACAAAGAGGCGTCCGGGTCTGAGCCCCGCATTGACTTATGGAGGGCTGAGATGAGGTCGTAGTGTTGTTCTCCGGCTTTATCATAGAGCAAAGCCCGGTGCTGGATGGCATCTTCAACGGTAGGTAGTGAAATGTGGCGCTTTCCATCGGCATCGGGCGGTGTGGTTAGGGCCGACATCTCCAGCGCATTAAGGGCAATACGGGCGTCATTATTTGACATGGTGATGAGATGGTTTAAGGCATCGTCGTCCAGTTCTACTTTTAATGCGCCAAGGCCCTGCACTTTGTCCTCTAATGCTCTGAGGATTATGACGCGAATCTCATCCTCGGTAAGGGGGTTCAGGGTGAAGGTGCGGCAGCGGGACAGGAGGGGGGAGATAACCTCAAAGGAGGGATTTTCAGTAGTAGCTCCGATAAGGGTTATGGTGCCATCCTCAACGAAGGGCAGAACTGTATCCTGCTGGGCTTTATTGAAGCGGTGAATCTCGTCTATGAACAGGATTGTTTTCCGATTGTACAGCTTGCGGCGTTCCTTAGCCTCCTCTATTATTCGGCGCAGGTCGGCCACACCGGCACTGACGGCACTTATCGGGCTGAAATTTGAGTTGGTGATACTGGAGATGATGTAAGCTAGGCTGGTTTTGCCACTGCCCGGCGGCCCCCACAGGATAATGGACGGTAGCTGACCGGCTTCAATCGCTTTTCTCAGCACACGCTCTTCACCTGCCAGGTGCTCCTGCCCGACAAAATCATCGAAGGTGGCGGGCCTCATCCGTGCCGCCAGCGGTGCTTCCTGCTTCATTTGTTCCTCAAATTTACCCTCAAACATGTCCATGATTTGCCTCCTGAGGTTTTTCCGTGTCTCCCTCCGGTAGTTTCTCCAGAGGGGCTTCACCGGCAAGCTGTAATTTGCTCCCTAACCTGGTGAGTTTGCCACCTGCCTCGTCGTACTTATTGGTAGCGTGACGGATATGGCTTCCCAGTGTATCATAGTCCTCCTGAAAGTCGGCAAGGTCCTTTTGCAGTCGCCCCAGGTGTCCCTGGATTTCGCGTGCGGCGCTTTCAATATGCAGCCCTTTTAGTCCCAGTATAATAACCTGTAAGTAGGCGTAAAGGCTGTTCGGTGAAACGGGGATGACCCTCTTCTGCAGGGTGTAGGAATATACCTCGTTTTCAGCCTGCCCGCGTAGTATGGTCTCATAATAAATATTTTCTGCCGGAATGTACATGAGGGCAAAGTCAAAGGTGCTTTCATCGGGCAGGATATATTTAGCCACGTTGTCAATGTGCTTTTTAATGGTGCGGATAAACTGCCTCCGTAAGTCTGCCTGCTCCTTTTCGGACTCCGATGAAATTATCCGTTCAAAATCTTCCAGGGGGAACTTGGAATCAATAGGGACCAGGTTCTCCCCGATGCGGATGACGGCGTCTACGGCCTCACCATTACGGAACCGGTGCTGGAGTGAATAGTTCTCGTGCGGCAGGATATCGGCCAGTAATCTCTCCAGCAGGAGTTCGCCGAAGCCGCCCCTGAACTTCGGTGCACGCAGGGTCTCCTGTAGAGTGGAGATTTTCTTGCCGACTTCTCTGATTTGCTCCGTCCCCTTGGTGAGTTCGCCCAGTTTTTCTTTAACCTCCCCGAAGACTCTGGTGGTATCGGCTATGCTTTCTCCCACTGCTTTGGATAGAGTATAACTCTGCTCCTTCCACCTCTGGCTGGCTCTAAGCCGGTACCACAGGAAGAAACTAATTGCAATTATCAGGAGGATTATCAGAAGAACGACGGTTACAATTTCCATATATCAGTCTCCCCGGTTATTTATGCCTGAGCCTCTCAAAGCGGTTATACGCACTCAACCAGTCGCTGGTGTATTTTGACCATAGCCAGCGTATCCTGCCCGCAGTATTCTAAAAGCTGGTTTTTTATACCTTCGGCCTCTTCGCCCTGCCATATACCCCTTGCCAGGTAGGCAAAAGCCGCCATCGCCGAGCCGCCCTCCCCGATTTCCAGGTCATCATATGACAAATCGGGTACCAGAACGGGGAGCGTTATCTTTAGCGAGGTGCTGCCGTGAAACTCCGGGTGATAGTAGTTCTTTCTGATGAGTGCCTCAAAGTCTACCATCCGTTCTACCAGAGGGTTTAGTTTATCCAGGAGGTCAGGGTATAGCCTGCCCAGGCTGTTTACCACTATCTTTTCAAAAGTGGAATAAACAATGATACTGCCGTTTTCGCCGAGGTCGTTGATTAAGTTCTCGGCAAGCTCCCTCCGGCAGTCCTTACCGGGGTCAGCCAGGTATTCCATGTGGTCAATGATAATACCGATGTCGGCGCACCTGTGTATGGAGTACTGGGTTGGAATCTGGGTATACGGTGCGGTGTCGGGATATAGCGGTACTGCTGTCATAACAGTTTCAAAATCAAGATAATAGGCGGGCCATGATACGGATGCCAGTTTACTTTTGAGACTATCTTCGGCGAAAGGTTCATTTGCCAGTACGCAGTCCTTTACTCTGGCTTGCCTTTCATTTAAGGGGAATTCATCGGGGATATCCTCAATGCAGTCGACCCCCCATTCCGCCAGCTGGTCGAACTGGTCCTGGTTTAGTCGCGGCAGGTCAAATATGTGATATTCAATATCTCTCCCCACGCATTCTCTGAAGAGTTTACACTTGCGGCACTCAGGTAGAAGTCGGGGCTCCGGCTTTGACGGCGCCATGGTTATTTCCTCTATTTGTTCCCGGAGAGCTTTGAATTCCTCAACCCGCCCTAGAACTTCATCCGTGTGGTCTATTTCCGTGAAAAGGCTTTCGTTTTCCATGCCCAGGCGGAAGTCCCTGGAGACCAGTAGCAGCGAGACGCCAGTGATATTAATGCCGCAACTGTCAATAACCATGGCGGTATACGCCATGTCGTCTATAAATCCCTCCCTGTCGTTCACGCCGGATTTTACCTCAATAAGGTGCCAGCCAGTGTCTTCACGCTTTAATATGTCGGCTCTGGTCACAAAGCCATCGGTAATGAAGGCACCCTCAAAGATTACGGGGACACCCGGGTCATTCATGGCGCTTTCCGTCTTCTCTGAGGCAGGCTTCGTCCACCTATCCTCTATTAATAAACCCTCAGGGTAGAGCTCCCTTGCCCTCCTGCCGATATCAAGCCCCTGCTCTATGAAGAACCTCTCCCCCAGACTCAGTTCTGCCCGGTTGGTTTGACCCGACCTCAGTAGCCAGCCCAGCGCGGGGCATACGAGGGCATTCAGGAATATCTGCTTTGAAACGCTTTTGACAGTCAACTTATATCTCCTCACCTCAAAACGCAGAAGGCACTCTTTTTATACCTCTGCCAGCCTTCTCAGATTGATTAGCAGTTCCTTCACGTGCTTTCGTATCATTCTCTCGAAAAACAGTAGTTCCAGAAGCCTGCCGATAATCCACCATGGCATTTCCATGTCCAGCATGGCCGTAAAGATGCAACCCGTTGGTGTTGCTTTGATGTACCATATCTGGTCGTTCTTCTTCAGGGGGCCTGATGTCATGGTGAAGCCGAATCTTTTTCCCTTTTCCCATTCCGTAACCTTACAGGTGAATCTCATAACTCTGGGGCCAGACTTCTCCGCGTAGTAGAAGGTTGTGCCTTTTCCGCCGCGTCGCCTGCTGGCGTATTTGAACTCCTGGATAGAGGTAAACCATCGCATTATCTCCTCGGGCTCAACCAGGAATGGCCAGATTTTCTCCGGCGGTGCTTTAATTTCAATAGACCTTTGTATTAGCATTTCTACCTTTCTCCTATCTTGTTATTGCCAGATACACAGGCTCGTGCTCACTTAATCCGTTCTGGTCTGTTACTTGTGTCTTTTCACCTTAAAGCGGTAGAGCTTTATCGGCTCATCGGGCATTATCCCCGCCTTCTGGCGGCAGATATTAATCTGGTAGTCTACGCTGTCCACCCCTTCAAGGTCGGGTAGGAGCAAGCCACGCCTGCCACCACGCTCCACGATAATCCCGTATTTCTTGGGGTCCAGCTGGTCCTTGTCCTCTACAGGCTCAGGCTTGCTGAGGACGTCTACGCTATAGCTGAGGCTTTTAAGCTCGCCGGGTTCGATGGGTAAGAAACGGGGGTCTCTGGTAGCCGAGCTAATAGCATTGGTGATAATTTCTTTAGCTACATTATCCCTGGTGGGTTCGAAGGTACCGATACAGCCTCGCAGCTCGCCAGACTTGTGGATGGAAACAAAGACTCCAGCCTTCTCCTTCATCTCGGGGGTCAGTTCCTCTGGTTCAGGGGCTTTGCCCTTTGTAATATAGGTCTCTACCGTTTCTCTGGCCAGCCTTACCAGTGGGGATGTCTCGCCCTTTTTTATTATTATACCGGCGTAGCCGACCACGCTGGAGTAGTCGCCAGTGGTGTCACCGCTGGTCTGGTATCTAACCAGTTCTGCCTCCTTCGCCCCCAGCTCTTTAGCGGCTGAGATGAGGCTGATTGCCGGTGCGTAGCCGCACATTGATATATTTAATTCATTAACCCGCTTTAAGAGTTCATCCTCATTCAAATCCAGCATGGCTTCTATTGCCTGATTATCTTTCTTCCGGGCGGACTCCTGTGACTCGTAATGGGTCATATCGCTGCTGGCTATGATTACCGCCTCTTTGTTTAAGTCCTTGATAGCCCCGGCTATTTCCTTGCCGATTTCCTTATAAGCGGTGCCGGGAGCGTGGGAAAGCACGATGGGCACTAGCTTGATGTCCCTCTTGAAGTATTGCAGGAATGGCAACTGAACTTCAATGGAGTGCTCGTGCAGGTGAGCCATGTGGTCCTCTTCCAGATGGCTTGACGCGGCCAGGATTTTCCGGCTCAGTTCCGAGTCCACTTCTACCTCGCCCAGGGGCGTTTTCCATGTGCCCTCGGTCATGATACTGAGCGGTTTTCCACTGCCGGTGTGGTTGGGCCCCATGATGATAAAGGTATCTTTAAGTTTGACTCTGGATATTACAGCCCCCGTCACCGGTCCCGAGTATATATATCCGGCATGAGGTATGACCATACCGATTATTTCTTCCTTTTTCGCCTTCTCGTCAACCAGTTCCCCAATCAATTCTTTTAGCTGGGACGGTGCCCCGGGATAAAACTGTCCGGCTATAACTGGCTCTCTAATCATTGTAACCTCCTTTTTGCCCTCTTGTCCTGAAGTTGAGTTCTGCTCCGCAGGACTGGCACCTTGAGTTATCCAGGGCCACTACCTTGGTTTGATAACCAAACCTCTGCACTACGGGTTTGCCGCAGGAGTAGCAGATGGTGTGTTCGCTCTTATGTCCCGGGACATTGCCGACATAAATGAACTTGAGCCCGGCTTTTTGACCGATATCGTAGGCGTGCTCAAGGGTGGATATCGGGGTTGGGGGCAGGTGCGTCATGTGGTAATGAGGGTGGAATCTGGTTACGTGCCACGGCGTCAGTTCGCCCAGCTCATCTCGTATCCAGTTTGCAATTCCCTCAAGTTGCTGGTCGTCGTCGTTCATGGTGGGTATGATGTTGGTAACGACCTCAACATGCATATTCCACTTAACTTTAGCTCTCTTGGCGACCTCCAGTATCCCCCGCCAGCGGGTTACCTTCGCCAGCTCACGGTAGAGGGAGTCAGAGAAGCCCTTTATATCAACTCGCCAGGCGTCCAGGTAGGGTCCAATGGTATCCAGCGCCTCGGGGGTCAGGTAGCCGTTGGTTACATAGACGGTATAAAGGTTGTTCTCCTTAGCCAGTTTGGCTGAGTCAAGGGTATATTCAAACCAGATGCTGGGCTCATTGTATGTCCAGGCAATACCATCACATAGATATTGCTTTGCCAGCTCTATTGCTACCTGAGGTTGAACTTCTTGCGAGCCGCGCTGTGCCGTGCTGGCCTCAGTGGAGG
>CAZRDI010000002.1:12979-26046 GCA_964598825.1 uncultured Dehalococcoidales bacterium | reverse complement strand
CGGAGGTTGGCTTCAGTGAGGTGTCTTTTTGCTTGCTTAGCTTCGTCCTCGATTTTGTCCATGTAAGTCTTAAATTGTTTTTCATAACCTTGAATGGAACTAATGAAAGCATCATCTGCTGCCAGTTCCTCTATACCGGCCAGAGAGACGTTATCCTCGATAGCATTAAGGACTTCCTCCGGTAGCAGGCTGCTGTTTAGTGATATAGCGATAATCGCCTGTTCTGCTTTGGGTACGGAGCCGTTTGTATGGTTGGCAATAACCTGGACCATTTGCTGGTCTATTTCACCATCTATGTTATCCCGCAGTTTAGTATTGGAGATGGTCTCTATAAAGCCGGGTGTGGGTGCTATATCAAGCTGCTCCTGGAGGGAGTGGATGATAGGAGAAGCCTGCCCCAGTTCCTTGAGCATAGTAAGTATTATCTCAGTTGCCGATGGAGGCTTGCCATGACTCTGTAGATAATCTTGTTTAATTTCATTAATGCGTTTGCCTTTCTCTATCTTTTTGGCTAAGACTTTTTCATCATCAGCAGTAAGGAGAGGCACTTTGCCAATTTCATGAAGGTACATGCGAACCGGGTCATCTATTACCTCATGGTCTTCCACGGGTTCCGGTGTTGTTTCTACCTCTGCAGTCTCTGTGGATTCGGATTCATCTGCCATATCTTCAGGCGAAGGCGCTTCCTCGTCCGATTCATCTTCATGTAAAAGTTGGTTAGAGTTGTTATTCTTTTTCGAGCTCATTACTTACCTTCCTTGCTGGGTTTGACTGGCTCTTTCGGGTAAAAGCTTCTCTTAGCTGAACGCTGGGTTCTATTCCTTCCTCTTCAAGTTTAGCCAGGTCGGCACCAGCACCTCCCGATTCTGCTTCGGAGGCGAATATTTCTGCCCTTTTTGCCTCCAGGTTTCGGAGGAATTTTTTCCGCAGGTTAAGAACTATGTCATTATATCTCTGTTCTATTTTATCAGAGATTATACTCTTGTTAGTCAAGTAATCAAGGTGCTCCCAGATTGCGGCATCAAGGTTTTCTTTGAGTGATGACAGGTCATTAGCTTGCTGCCAGGCAATAAAGATTTCACGGTTTTCGCTGTTTTCAAAATATTCGGGAGAAGGACTTCCATCCCTGCCTTTCAGCTCCGGGTGCTGTAACAGGAGAGCCAGGCAGTGTTCCTCAATGGGGTTGGAGCGGATGGGTTGCATGGCACGTTTTACGGCTTCTGCCTTTGATTCTTTAGCTCTACGGCTGGACTTCATTCTGCTTAGAGCGATTTCCAGATTGTGATAGCTGGTCCCCGTTAACTTGGACAGCTCGGTCAGGTAATGGTCTTGACGTGTACTGTCCTTTATCTCGACAACAATGGGTAGAAGCTTATCTCTGGCTGAGGACTTATCTCCGGCTTTAGTCAGGTCAAGTCTGGAGGTGACCATATTGAAGGTGTAATCAACTACCGGTAAAGCCTTTTCCAACAGGTTTCGCCACGTTTTTGCCTCTTCTCTGATAACATCGTCGGGGTCTTTTCCTGCGGGCAGGACGATAACCTTTATCTCGGCATCAAGCGTGTTTTCGTAGTCCACACAACGGAGCATAGCTTCCTCACCGGCGGCGTCGGCATCAAGGGCCAGAGCCACATTTCTGGTCAGTCTCTTCAGGGTGTTGACCTGTTTCTCGGTAACCGAGGTCCCCATAGAGGCAACCACGTTGCTGAAGCCATTCTGGTGGGCGGTTATAACGTCCAGGTAGCCCTCTACAATCACGGCTAGCTCTTGTTGTCTCATAGTCGGTGCAGCCAGGTTTATGCCATACAGGCTGCCGCTCTTATCAAAGATTAGTGTCTGTGGCGAGTTGATGTATTTGGGCAGGGAGTCATCAAGCACCCGCGCCCCGAAGCCGATGGTGTGCCCCCTGCTGTCACGTATGGGGAACATCAGCTTATTTCGGAATCGGTCGTGTATTTTTCCATCCTCCGTTTTTATTATCAGGCTGGCGGCTAGCAGCTCGCCATCGGTGTAGCCCCTCTCAATAAGATGCTGCCTCAGGGCTTCCCAGCTGTTCGGGCTGAAGCCCAGTTGAAAGGCGGCGATGGTTTTCAGGGAGAGTCCCCGGCCGGTTGTATAGCTTCTCGCTTTTTCACTGGCGGGGGAGTTTACGAGTAGATTATGAAAATACTGGGTGGCAGCCTCATTAGCCTGGTATAGTCTTTCCCTCTCGTCTTTCCTGGTATCCCGGTCAGACCTTGAGGGTAAGCTAACTCCTGCCTTATCGGCCAGGAGACGCAGTGCTTCCCCGAAGTCGATGCCCTGTTTTTTCATAATGAACGAAAAGACATCGCCGCCGGTATTGCAGGCACCGAAGCAGTGCCAGCTTTGCTGTTCAGGATAGACGAAGAACGACGGGTTCTTTTCGCTGTGGAACGGGCATAGCGCCCTGAAGGTTCGCCCGGCTTTCTTCAAATCAGCATACTGGCTGATAACCTCAACAATGTCCGTTCTCTGCTTTACTTCATCAATAGTGCTCATCTGTTATAGTTCCAGTCTCCGTTGTTTAGCCTTATCATCCAGCAGGGACATCTCCTCAGCGGTTCTCAGGGCGTATTGGTCGGTCATGCCGGCAATGTAGTCAACTACTTTTCGTTCTATCGTATCACTGTGGATAGAATACTCCGGTGGCAACTTATCGGCATGCTTGTTGAAGTAGTCGTATAGCAGCCGAATCACCTCTCTTGCCTTTTCCGTTTCTGTTTGGGCTGAGTGCACATTATATACCCTGTCAAAAAGAAATTCACGGAGGGTATTGGTTGCTTCCAGAATCTGTGGGCTCATACCAATGGTGGGTCTGCCTGCACCCTCGTGGCCTGTAGCCGCCCATGAGTGTTCAATAATGTCACAGACCATGGTACTGAGGCGCTGTGAGTGGAAACGACCCAGCACAGTGACGCTTGAGAGGGGCAAATCGTTTTCGGTGAGAATACCAGCTCTTATGGCATCACCGATATCATGGTTGATATAAGCAACGACGTCGGCGAGTTTGCACACCTCACCTTCCAGAGTATTTACCTCCCCCCAGTCCTGTCCTAATACGTTTGCTCTACTCTTGGAGTGATTGACAATGCCGTCTCTTACCTCCCAGGTAAGATTAAGCCCCTGGCCGTCATTTTCCAGAAGGTCAACAATCCGCAGGGATTGCTCATTGTGCCTGAAACCCTGTTGGTAAAGTTCATCCAGGACATCCTCACCTACATGACCGAAGGGGGTGTGACCCAGGTCATGGCCTAAGGCGATAGCCTCAGTCAAATCCTCATTGAGGTTTAAGGCACGGCTTATGGTGCGAGCTATCTGGGAGACCTCCAGGGTGTGGGTAAGCCGTGTTACATAGTGGTCACCCGTCGGGGCAATGAAGACCTGTGTCTTATGCTTGAGACGGCGGAAAGCCTTTGAGTAAATGATGCTGTCCCGGTCCCGTTGAAAGGCGGTGCGCACTGCGCAGGGCTCCTCTGGCTTGGCCCTGCCTCGCGACTGCTTACTTCTTATGGCGTAGGGAGAGAGGCTTTCTTCTCTGTCTTCACTTCTCTGGCGGATATTAAGCTGACTAATCATTAAGTTTTAATTGCTCTTCTGCCTTGGCAATTATTTCTCTGGTCTGGCCAATCATATCGGGGCTGACTGAGACCGAGGTGATACCCCATTCTACCAGTTTTTTAGTAAGCTCAGGATATACTGAAGGTGCCTGCCCGCAAATGGAGGCAGTGATTCCCATGCTCTTTGATACTTTAACGGCTCTTTCTATAGATGCCATTACTGCCTCATCGCGTTCGTCAAAGGTATCGGCTAGCTTTTCACTATCCCTGTCAATTCCGAGGGTGAGCTGGGTAAGGTCGTTTGAGCCGATGGAGATGCCATCAATGCCTGCGGCTATGAACTTCTCCAGGAGGATTATATTGGATGGTACTTCAACCATCATCCATATTTTGAAATCGTCGGAGCGTTTTAGTCCTTCGGCTGCCATAATTTCTATTGTTCTGGCCAGTTCATTAACGGTGCGGACGAAGGGAATCATAACCCACAGGTTCTTGTAATCCTTTCTTACTTTCTTTATGGCAGTTAGCTCCAGTTTGAAGGTTTCAATGTCGGTGATGTAGCGTGAGGCTCCTCTGTAGCCAATCATCGGGTTCTCTTCGGGGTTCTCGTATTTTTCTCCGCCGGTAAGAGCCCGGTACTCATTGGTCTTAAAGTCGTTGGTTCTGTAGACTACGGGGCGGGGGCTGAAGGCCCTGGCGAAGGTAGTTAACCCCTGGGCGAGCTTATTTACGAATTCGTTACCCCGGTTCTGACTTATCATATAACTGGGGTGTTCGCCAATCTGGGCGATTATGAACTCGGCGCGGAGTAAGCCTACGCCATCTACGTTGCGGGAGGATACCCTGTCCACCAGCTCGGGTTGAGCCAGATTTACATAAACCTTGGTCTTGGTCCTGATGTTTTCTCTGTAAACATCCGTTTTCTGGTCTTCAATTTCTATTGCACCTTCGTAAATCTTGCCCGTTGAGCCGTCTACGGTGATTACCTGCCCCTCTTTTAAGGTGGCTAGAGCCTGTTCAGTGCCAACGACACATGGGATACCTAGTTCCCGGCTGACAATGGCGGCGTGTGCTGTTCTGCCGCCGCGGTCGGTTACAATAGCGGCTGCTCGCTTCATTGCCGGCACGAAGTCAGGGGTGGTCATTTCGGCAACCAGGACGTCGCCGTCTTTTACCTTGTCTATCTGGGAGGCGTCATACACCAGTCTGACCGGTCCTGCGGCTATGCCCGGGCTGGCCGGTGCGCCGGAGAGGATTACGGGGGCGTCAATTTCAGCGGCGGCTCCGGGCGCTGCCATTTCCTTGATGGTAGTTACCGGGCGGGTCTGGACGATGAAGATTTCGCCGCCTTCCAGCGCCCACTCAATATCCTGGGGGAACTGGTATAGCTCCTCCATGTGTTTTCCTATTTTGGCTACCTTTATTATATTCTCATCGGACAGCTTTTGCTCATCTTGCTCGGCGGAGGTGAGCTTTACCTCCAGGTTAGCTTCGCCAGTGGTAGCTTTCGGGTTCCTTATCAGTTTGAAGGCTTGCTTGCCGATGAGCTTGCTCTCAATTACCATGTTCTTTTTGTCTATGATGTAGGTATCAGGGCTCACGCTTCCTGAAACAATGGTTTCACCCAGTCCGTAGACAGCCTCAACTATAATCTTGCTTCTGTCGCTGGTGGTGGGCTCTATGGTGAACATGACGCCGGAGGTTGCCGACTGCACCATTTTCTGGACGGGGACGGCGATGCCGACTTTGAAGTGTTCAAAGCCCTGATCCTCTCTGTAGAATATGGCTCGTGCGTTAAATAGGGATGCCCAGCACTTTTGAACGGCTTTTAGCACCTCCTCTTCACCCTGCACGTTGAGGTAGGTGCTCTGCTGCCCGGCGAAGGAGGCTTCGGGCAGGTCTTCGGCAGTGGCTGAGGAACGTACTGCAACCAGGCCCCCGCCCATTTTTATATAGGCTTGCGCAATCTCCTTGGCTAGTTTCGGTGGCATCGGTGTCTTTAAAATTACCTGTCCAACTTTGCTGGCGATTTGTTGAAGTTGTTTGCTGTTATTGGTGTCCAGCGGTTTCAGCAGTTCACGGAGCTTGTCGGTTAATTTTGACTCTTTTATGAAGTCAAAGTAGGCGTTAGCGGTTACAATAAAGCCGGGGGGAACGGGGATATTGGCGTTAGTCATTTCACCCAGGTTTGCCCCTTTACCACCGACCAGAGGTATGTCCTTTTTAGTGACGTCGTTGAACCAAACAACGGTCTTGTGCCCTTCAGGCATAAGCGTGCCTCCCTCTTTAGTTGAGATTAAAAATACTAACTTTCTGTTACTTATTATACCATATTTCAGTTGACAGTACTGGTGGCGTGAAGTAGAATTAAACGTACTGGCTGAGACATAGAGGAGGTGTGGTTTCTATGATAGAGATGTCCGTTGAAAGCATCCGAGTGAGTCTGATGAATTATCAACGGGTGGTCATTCTTAAAGAGAAAATGGCAGAGCGCTACTTGCCTATCTGGATTGGCCCCGCTGAAGCCGATGCTATAGCTGTAAAATTGCAGGGGGTTACTGTACCCCGACCTTTGACTCATGACTTGTTATACTCGGTTATTGATGACCTGGGGGCTATTATCAACTCTATTATCGTCAGTGACCTTAAAAACGATACCTTTTATGCCAAGATTAATCTTAGCGTGGATGGGAAGCAGTTAGAGGTTGACTCTCGTCCCAGCGATGCCCTGGCGCTAGCGGTGAGGGCGGGGGTACCTATATATGCCGAGGAAGCGGTTATGGATAAGGCAGGGATTTTATTAGATAAGGAGACAGGTAAGCCAGTTTCCGAGGAGGGTGGAGAAGCTGGGGCTGGTGCTAGGGAAGTTAGTGAGCAAGAGATGAGAAGGATGTCGGCATTCCGTGATTTCATTGATAACCTTGACTTAGACGATTTTGATAAGCGTAAATCCTGAACCGAGGTTTTGATATTAGTAGAGGTTGCATTACCTGTGAGTTTGTTGATAATGAGCCCTGGGATGAGGAGAGTCCCGGGGTTTTTTAATGGCCGGGGTGAGGCGTTTATTTGGGGGGCTGAGGCTGTCGTATTATTCAATGGCGTATATATTGCCATCGTGTGAGCCTATGTAAACCGTTGCGTTAGCTACGGCGGGGGATGAAGTAATCTTATCCTCAGTAGTGACATCCCAGAGTTTTTCACCGGTGGTTGCATCCACAGCGTATAGTCGGCCATCTTCGCTGCCTACATAGAGGATGTTGTTTGACATTGCCGGTGAGGAACTGATTGCACCTTCGGCTTCGAACTCCCAGCGGTTTTCGTGGCTCTGGAGGTCTACGGCGACCAGTTTGTTGTCTGAGCCTACGTAAAGGGTGTCGTTTGCCAGCAGAGGTGAGGAACTGGATTTTGAGCCTAAATTAATTGCCCATGTAAAGCCTGACGGGAGTGGTGGGGTAGGCACCGGTAGACCGAATGCCCACATTTGTATCCAGAAGGGTTTAATTTCATATTCTCGAGGCCAGTTTCGGGCTTGACCATCAATAGCATATAAGGCACCACTGGAGTTGGTGAAGTAGACAGTCCCGTTGTTTACTGCTGGGGAGGAGAGAATCGGGTGGTATGTTTTGTAGTAAAGGCGGAACCTTCCGCTCCGCGCGTGCAAGGCGTAGAAGGAGCCACCATTTGAGCCGACGTAGACAATGCCGTTTGCCACCGCAGGCGATGATGTAATGAAGCCGTTTGCCTTGAAATTCCAGAGCTCTGTCCCTGTTGCTGTATCCACGGCATAGAGCTTATAGTCGCGGGCAGCAACGTAAACGATGCCGTCTGCCACTGCCGGTGAAGAGGTAACGCCGCCTGCCGCCCTGAATTCCCAGAGCTTTTCTCCACTATGGGCATTAAGCGCGTACAGGTTGCCGTCGTTTGAGCCGAAATAGACCACGCCGTTGACAACGGCCGGTGAGGAGTCAACCCAGCTGCCGGTCTCGTATTCCCAGAGTTTGGCGCCGGTGGCGGCGTCAAGGGCGTAGAGTTTGCCATCTCTAGAGCCGATGTAGACAATGCCATCTACTACCGCCGGTGATGAGTGAATGGGAGCGTCAGTGGAGAAAACCCATTTCAAGGTGCCTTGAGGTGAGCTATCGCTCGAATCGTTGCTGCCGGAGTGGTTCAGGTCATGGCGGAACATAGACCATTCTCCGGTGAGGGGGTTGGAGTTTACGCTCTGAGGTGGCGTGAATATCAGGTCTGTGAAACAATAAAGGCCGAGGAATGTAGCCGAAACGAGAGCGAAGAGAGAAATGACACCGATAGCGATTAACTTAATCTTCTTTTTGTGCTTGAGGTGGGATTGCCACCGTTCTATTATTTCATCCTTTTCCTGGGTTGATACCGGCTCGACTGAGTTAAGCGTTGCCCCCCAACACTTCTGACAGAACTCTCTTCCTACCGGGTTAGCGTGCTTACATACAGGACATATAAGCCAGAGTCCATTCTCAGGAGGCATCGTTAGCCTCCAACTGTTCAGATAGGGTAGCAGATATTTCCGTCTTAGTCACCTTGAATTCTATCTGCTCTCTTCTTAAAAGTAGTAAAAGTGCGGCTATTCCGAAGTACTGCGGTGTTATCTTTACCATCTAGCTTTCCCAACAACTGTTGGCAGGAGAATAAGCACTAACCCTCATCTATATTAGCGTAGATGGACACTATCAAATTTATCTTGTTACAGGGAAGCCGTGTGTATTACCTTTTGCGAACCTGGTTATTCAGGTTATTTTAGATAATCTCGAGGGTAACTCTGGTGCCTTCTTTAGCTGCTTTTACTCTGATTAGGGTGCGCATGGCTTGGGCTATTCGGCCTTGTTTGCCAATAACTCTGCCCTTATCATCATCAGCAACCTGCAATTTGAGTACTATTCCCTCCTCGCCGGTTTCCTCGGTAACTACCACATCATCAGGCGCATTAACAATTGCTTTGGCGATGAATTCTACTAGTTCTCTCATGTTTTCTCCTTAAGTGTTTTGAACTTTTCCATGATGCCTAGTTTTGATAGCAATCTGGCGGTAGTAGCTGTCGGTTGGGCTCCTTGTCTGAGCCAGTTCAGTGCTTTTTCTTCATCTATGACTACTGTTTCCGGGTCGGTCAGGGGGTTAAAGTGCCCGATGATGCTGATAAACGCTCCGTCACGGGGTGCTCGGGAATCAGCTACCACTACCCGGTAGCTCGGTTTCTTTTTGGCTCCTACCCGTCGTAATCTAATCTTTACCATTTCTCCCCAGTCTTATTTGTATTTTACACTATTATGAGCCATAAGTGTTAGGCTGTCAACAGTGGGGCTGACTTGGACAGTGTTCAGTATGTTGCGTATAATTAACGTGAAGTCTAGTTGGTTAGGATGCAAATGCTTACAATCGTTAACTATGACGCTGGTAATATACGAAGCGTGCAGCGGGCCTGTTCCGAGATTGGTGTTCGATCATTGGTTACAGGTGCCCCCGCCGCCATCATAAATGCAGAAAGGATAGTCTTTCCCGGGGTTGGTGCCGCACCTAGCGCCATGGACTATATGAGGAGAACAGGGCTGGATGTAGCTTTAAGGCAGGCCTTTCAGAACGGAGTTCCCGTCTTGGGGATATGTCTGGGCGCACAGATTGTTCTTGATAGCTCTGAGGAGGGTAATCAGACATGTCTCGGCCTTGTTCCGGGAAAGGTTCTCCGGTTTAGACTACGGGACAGGTTACACAAGATTCCGCATATGGGGTGGAATGAGGTAAAGGTGGTTCAGCCCCACCCGTTGCTCGAGGGTATAAAGGAAGGTGACGAGTTCTATTTTGTCCACTCATTCTATCCGCAGCCTGCCGAAGGAGCGAATATCTTTGCCGTCTCTGAATATGAAAGCACATTTCCTAGTGCACTCGGATGCCGAAACCTGTTTGCCACACAGTTCCACCCTGAGAAAAGTGGTCGTTTGGGGCTTCAATTGCTTGAACGTTTTGCAAGGTGGGATGGTGTGATTTCATATAAATCAGTCGAGGAGGGAGGGTAACCGTCGTGCTCAGCAAGAGGCTAATTGTCTGTCTGGACGTTCGTAGTGGCAGGCTGGCCAAGAGTGTAAAATTCGTTGATACCAAAGACATAGGAAATCCCGTGGAGAAGGCGCGTCAATACTACGAGGACGGGATTGATGAGCTTGTCTTCTACGATATAACTGCGTCTAGGGAGAATCGCGAAATAATGCTCGAATTTGTTGAGAAAGTGGCCGCACAGATATTCATCCCCTTCTCTGTTGGTGGGGGAGTTCGCTCTGTAGAGGATGCTACCAGATTGAGAATGGCGGGAGCGGAGAAGGTAAATATCAATACCGCAGCGGTGAAACGGTGGGAACTTATATCCGAGATTGCCTATGCTATCGGCTCGCAAAGCACAATTCTTTCGATGGATGTCAGAAGGACTGGTAAAACCAAGGACATTCCCTCTGGATATGAGATTGTGATAAATGATGGCGTCACTCCTACAGGGATTGATGCGCTCCAATGGGCTAAGTCAGGTGAGGAAACGGGTGCCGGTGAGTTGGTGGTTAATTCAATTGATATGGATGGAACGAGAAAAGGATATGAATTGAAACTCACCCGGATGATTGCTGATGCCGTTGGCATTCCGGTAATCGCTTCAGGGGGAGCGGGAAGTCCGGAGCACCTCTACGAAGCATTTGTTGAAGGGCATGCGGATGGGGCTATCGTTGCTTCTATCCTTCACTACGGTGAGTATACTTGCCGGCAATTGAAAGAATACCTTTATAATCACGGTATAAAGATGCGAATGCACTATTGATATGTGTTATGTGGAGTTTAGCTTGTTGCAGAGTGCTCATTGCTTGAATCACTATTTGTATAGTAAATGCGTCCTTTTCAGGGTAAAGCGTGCACAATGACCTGCCGCTTCTGCGGTAGCGGGTTTCCCATCCATATTTCTTTCCGCCGAAAGCAGTTTCGGGTGTAAAGTTATAATTAGCTTCTATAAAGGATACTATATCGTCCCATGCCTCCATCACATCTTTCCCGAGATAATCGGCAATATCATCCCTTCCAGGTATATGTTCCCTATTTAACATTCTTTCAAAGCTCATTTAACTACCCTTCTTTTCTGAATCTGTCTAAAACCTTCCTGCTTTCGTAAGGCATGATAAATAGTTTGGAAGCTTCTTCAGGTATGGGGGCGCCGTATCGCGCCTCGACCTTGCTACGTTCGATGAATTTTTTCTTGATGTCCTGACATGGGTAATGCTCGCAGAGGGCACAGTTTTGGAGACCTTTTGAGATGGTGCAGGGGCGTATCTTACAGTCCGTAGTGATTAGTACTGGGTTCTTGCTGTCATCGGTCATGCATCCGTCGCAATAGCATTCTTCCAGAGTCAGCTTATCATCGTAGTATTTTTCTAGGCCATCGCGGAATACCTGCCTGTTTCGCTCATCTTTTTCTAGATTCTCTCGGTAAATCAAACAGAGGTTACATTTATAACCGCAGCGGGCTATGATATCAGCCATAATAGCTCCTCCTCGTCCGTAACTAATCGCCTGTTTTAGCAGTCGACATAAGCGGGAGTCAAAACCATCTCAGCAGTTAGCATAATCTAGAAGTGCCGTTCTGTCAATCCGCCCCGAACATTTTACAACAAGCTAGGTTGTCAGTGGATTGTCCAGCCGCTATAATCAGAGTGTGAAGATAGAGAGATTACACGGTTGGCAGGTCAGCACGGCTCAGGCTTTAGATTTGCAGCGAAGGCTGAAAGCACGGGTGTCCAGGAGCAACGAGGTCGTTGCTCCCCGCTTTATAGCCGGTGTGGATATATCAGCGGGGAGAGCAGGGGGGGTGGCTAAGGGGGCGGTAGTTGTCTTAAGCTATCCCGAGCTCAGGGTGGTGGAGATGGAGGTGGTAAGCGGTGAGCTTACCCTTCCTTATATTCCCGGACTTTTGTCCTTCAGGGAGGCGCCGCTAATTCTGGAGGTGTGTGAGCGACTTACCGTTACTCCAGACCTTATCATGGTTGACGGTCAGGGTATTGCTCACCCCCGCCGAATGGGTCTTGCTTCTCACCTGGGGCTCTTTTTGAATACACCAACCATCGGCTGTGCCAAATCCCGGCTGTGTGGCAGTCATGAAGCGCCGGGAGCCGAGCCGGGTGACTATGCCGAGGTGGTGGATAAGGACGAACTTATAGGGGCGGCCCTGCGAACCAAGCTCGGGGTGAAGCCTGTCTATGTTTCTATAGGGCATAAGGTTGACCTTGAAACTGCCGTTTACTGGGTGCTGCACTGCTGTCGCGGTTATCGCTTGCCGGAGCCTACCCGGCTTGCCCATCTGGCGGCAGGAGGCAATCTGAAGCCGGCAAAGGCTAAGATTCTGTCTGGAGGGTAGTATCAAGAGGGGATTTTTGAGTAAAGGAATTATGGTGGGAAGAGATGCAGGAGTCGACTGATATATTAAGGGATTTACAGACCAGAGTTTCTATGGCGCTGGTGCATCTTTGACATTGCTGCCAGGGAAAAAGAAATCGCTACCTTGGAGAAGCAATCAGCCGAGTCTGACTTCTGGCTGGACCAGGCTAAAGCCCGCGGTATTATGCGTCACCTGGCCGAGTTGAGGAGGGTGGTGCAGCGGTGGCGGGGGGTGGAGAAAAGGGTTGCTGACATTGTTGAATTAAGTTCACTATCAGAGGTAGATGCTTCGCTTGCAGAGGAGATTCAGGCTGAGACGGAAAGGGTATCCTCTCTTCTTGATGAGATGGAGCTGGAGACTGCTTTTAGCAGTGAGTATGATGTCAGAAATGCTATTCTGGCTATTCATGCCGGAGCCGGAGGTACGGAATCTCAGGATTGGGCGCAGATGTTATTGAGGATGTACCTGCGCTGGGCTGAGAGGCGCGGTTATAAGGCAGATGTACTTGATGTTTCCCAAGGTGAAGAGGCGGGAATCAAGAGTGCTATTGTAAGTATTAGTGGCGATTACGCTTGTGGTTATCTCAGGTCAGAGCATGGTGTGCATCGTCTGGTTCGTTTGTCTCCCTTTGATGCTGACCATGCCCGACATACCTCCTTTGCCCTGGTGGAGGTTATGCCTGAGGCTGAAGCCGATGTTGATGCGAAGATAGAGTCGGATGACTTGAAAGTGGATGTGTTCAGGTCTAGCGGGCCGGGGGGACAGCATATGCAAAAGACAAGCAGTGCTGTCAGGTTGACTCACCTGCCTACGGGGCTGGTAGTTGTCTGCCAGGGTGAGCGCTCTCAGCACCAGAATAAAGAAACTGCCTTAAAAATTCTTCAAGCCCGCCTGTTGGAGTTGGAGCTGGCAAAGCAGGCTGAAGAAAGAGCTAAGCTTAAGGGGGAGCGCATAGATGCTGGCTGGGGTAACCAGATTAGAAGTTATGTCCTCCATCCCTATAAGATGGTGAAAGACCACAGGACTGATTATCAAACGAGTGCTACCGATGCTGT
>CAZRDI010000002.1:0-12879 GCA_964598825.1 uncultured Dehalococcoidales bacterium | reverse complement strand
CTGTCGGCTGAGAGTGATGCCGATATTACTGATATTCGCCTTCACTATATAGTTGACCGCGTGAGCTTTGCCACAATAACCAGCGAGGTTTATATTGAGTTTATGCCTGGTACTGAGGTTGATGTTGCCTGGGCCTGGGATATGAGGAAAACAGGTGGGTTGCCTCCGGGGTCTGGTGTGGACTACTGGTGGACGGTGGAGGATGCCAGTGGTGATAGGGTTGAAACGGCCCGGACTACGGTTCAGTTTGATGATAAGCGCTATTCCTGGCGTAGCCTGACCGAGGGTGAGGTGACTATTTATTGGTATAAAGGAGGGCTGTCCTTTGCCCATGAGCTTATGGCGACGGCTCAGGAGGCGCTGTCCCGGTTAAATGAGGATACCGGTGCTTATCTTGAGGAGCCAGCTGAGCTATATATCTATGCTGACGCGCAGGATTTGAGGGGGGCTATGATTTATCCCCAGGAATGGACGGGAGGGGTAGCCTTTACCCAATATGGCACTATAGCTATCGGCATAGCCCCGGGTAACCTTGAGTGGGGTAAGAGGGCAGTTTCTCATGAGCTGGCGCACCTGGTCATCCATCAGATGACTTCTAATCCCTATAGCGGCTTGCCTACCTGGCTGGATGAAGGTTTAGCCATGTCTGCCGAGGGGCCGTTGGAGCTGGAGTTCACCTATTTTCTTAATGAGGCGATAGCTGAAGATAGTCTTATTTCAGTACGTAGTCTGGCAAGCCCTTTTTCAGCTTATGCCGGTCAGTCCTATCTTTCCTATGCCCAGAGTTATAGTCTGGTTGAGTTTCTTGTTGATAATTATGGGCAGGATAAGATGCTTCAGCTATTGAATACCTTTAGACAGGGTAGTGACTATGATGGAGCCTTGGAGAAGGTATATGGCTTTGATATGGATGGGTTGGATGCTCTGTGGCGAGATTACGTCACCGGTCATAGCGGCCAATTAACCGTGGTGACAACGGTGATGCCATTAAGGAACATAACCAAAACGCTAGTTGCGGTGGTCGTCGTGTTGGCTGTAGTGTTTTTGCTGGCAGTGGGTCTGCTTATTGAAAGGTGGGCATGGAGGCGAGGTCGGTGAAGAAATCGTTTACTATTCACGATTTACCTATTTCCGAGCGACCTAGAGAGAGGCTGCAGAAGTTTGGTGTGGAAGCCCTGTCGGCGCAGGAGATACTGGCACTGATTCTGGGGCGTGGCATTGCCGGCGAATCAGTGATGGTAACCGCCCAGAGGTTGCTTAGTCAGTTTAGGAGCCTTAAAGGAATTGCTGACGCCTCGGTGGAGGAGCTGTCCCAGTTGAGGGGAATTGGCGTTGCCAAGGCATCTCAGATTAAGGCTGCTTTTGAGCTGGCGAACCGATTGGAGGGTTATTTAGAGGCTGGTAGTAAGCCATTGGTGAAAACTCCGGACGATGTAGTGGCATTGATAGGGGGTAGGTTAAAGCGTAAGAAGAAGGAGTATTTCCTGGCGCTTCTACTGGATACCAGAAGTCAGCTAATAAAGGTGTCTGAAATTTCAATTGGTAGCCTGGATACCAGTATCGTCCACCCCAGGGAGGTATTCAAGGAGGCGATATCGGCCAGTGCAGCCTCGTGCATTTTTGTCCATAATCACCCTTCGGGCGACCCCGAGCCTTCAGAAGATGACATAAAGTTAACTAAAAGGTTGGCTGAGGCGGGGGAGATTGTAGGCATAGATGTCCTGGACCACATTATTATTAGTGATAAAAAGTACCTTAGTATTAAACGGGAAGGTTTATTCTGAGCTAGGTTGTTCTAGAACTCCAGAAGTTAGTTTGTTATAGAAAGAGGTGATTTATTGTCTGGATTTAGAGGCTTGAAAAAGGTTTTTCGTCGGTGGGGTGGGGCTACGGCCATCTTTTTTACTTACACCCACATGAGCCATGATCTGTGTACCGGATTGCTTGCAGCTTTGTTACCCCTGATCAGGGCAGACTTAGGGCTAAGCTATCTGGAATCGGGGCTGCTTCTCTCGGCTTATACTATCACCTCTGGTCTTTCCCAGTTTCCCGGTGGATGGCTTGGTGATAGAATCGGTCGGCGAATGGTTGTAGCGATAGGTTTGGGTGGTGTTGGCCTCGCTACCCTGGCTGTTGGTTTGAGTCCATCGTATTATCCCATGCTGGTTGTTCTGGTTATCCTGGGGCTTTTTTCCGGTGCTTATCATCCCTCAGCAACGTCAATGATCTCTGGCTATTTCGACGAAAAGATGAGGGGTAAGGCGATAGCTCTTCACATGGTGGGTGGTAGTATTGGATTTGCTATAGGACCTGTCCTCGGGGGACTCATAGCTGATGCATTGGACTGGCCCCTTGCTTTTATCATACTGAGTATTGCTCCTATAGTTGCTGCGCCGGTGGTGTTGAGGAGGTTTAGACGCCGGGAGCGCGAGAGCGGTGGGCCAGCTAGTCAAGAATCCACCGGGGATGACGATACGGCTATGACCAGACCTGGACTCTCTGGTGTCTGGCAGGCTTTGCGCCCTGTTGCCATCGTTACTGCTCTGGTTGTTCTCACACAGCTTGTGGGCGGCTGCGCCATGGCATTTATCCCTATATATCTGGTAGATAGGTTCGGTGTTGTTCCTGCCTCCGCTGCCATGCTGATGAGTGTGGTGAGGGTAGGGGGAGTGGGTGGTAGTTTATTGGGTGGCTGGCTGGCCGATAAATGGGGAGGTAAAAACGCACTGTTATTGGCGCTGGTAGCGACCGGTCCAGTATTGTATTTACTTACTAATCTACCGTTTAACGCGTTGCTCATGGTAAATTTGGTTATTTTTGGTTTAGTAATGTATATGAGAACGGTAACAATCCAACCTCTCCTGATGTCCAGTACCCCGCCCCAGCTCAGGTCTACGGTATTTGGTATATACTTTGGCCTGGGTATGGAGGGAATGAGTCTGGCGCAGCCCTTTGTGGGGTATCTCATGGATAAATTCGGTATTGTTGAGGTATTCCATGTTATTGCGCTGATTAGTGTTGCATTGTCAGTAGGTGCACTACTTTTGATAAAGAAGCCTAAATTACGTCGACGAGTATGAATGTGTGGGGATATTGTAGGCTTAGATGTAAACAAGAAGGTTTGGTTTGAGCTTGATTGAAGGGAACGAAAATGAAAGTTGATTTCGCTAAGTTAGATAGGGCGTTTAACCCCCGCTGCATAGCCGTAGTGGGGGATAAGAGGGAGAACGATTTTATGTGGCTCCGTGCCCAGAGCAACTTTAAGGGGAAGCTGTATTCTGTGCAAATCAGTCCTGATGCGATTGAGGGCATTGAAGCTCTGGGGGTGAAGAACTACACCAGCCTTTTAGATATTCCTGAGCCTGTGGATCTGGTTATTGTAGCCGTGCCCCGAAGGGTGGCTCTCGACATTCTGGAGGACTGCATTCGTAAAGAGGTAGGTGCGGCTCACTTCTTCACCGCAGGCTTTGCCGAGGCCGGTACTGAGGAAGGGATAAGGCTTGAGCGCTTGCTCACCGAGAGGGCAGAACAGGCAAACTTTCATCTCATCGGTCCGAACTGTATGGGGGTGTTCAATCCCAGGGCCGGGGTGGGACGGAGCATGGGACAGCCTGTTGATTTTACCAGGTCAGTGGGTTTTATCTCACAGAGTGGTACTCATGCCTTTGCGTTCATGCAGGAAGCGCATATTCAGGGGGTGAGTATCAGTAAGCTGGTAAGCTTTGGCAATGGGGTGGTGCTTGATTCTGCTGATTATCTGGAGTACTTCAGTCATGACCCGGAGATTAAAAGTATCGGTATGTATCTTGAAGGGGTGAGGGATGGGAGGCGGTTACTCAAGGTGTTAAAGGAGGTATCTAGCCGGAAGTCGGTGGTGGTGTGGAAGGGCGGACGGACGGAGGAAGGGGGGCGGGTGATTGCCTCGCACACTGCTTCTCTGGCTATGCCTCAGGCTATATGGGAGGCGGCAATGAGGCAGTGTGGGGCAATAAATGTGATGAGTCTGGAAGAGCTTGTTGATACCCTGAAGGCTTTTGTATATCTTCCGCCTGTTTCCGGCAGCAGGGTGGGTCTGGCCGGGGGGTCAGGGGGGCAATCAGTGGTTATTGCTGATGCCTTCGTTGAAGCCGGGCTGAAGTTGCCTTCGCTTACTCAGGAGTCCTATGATGAGTTAGCCACGTTCTTCTCTGTGGTGGGGGGGAGCTACCGTAACCCTGTAGACACCGGTAACGCGAATCGTAAAGATTTGATGCGTATCATGGGAATCCTTGAGAAGGATGTTAACATAGACAATCTGGTGTTATTAGTATGGCCCAGGGTGCGTGGTGGTCGTGCTGTGCAAGCGGCTCAGCCGGACGAGGTCTCCTCGGTGATAGAGATTCATAAGGCAACGCCGAAGCCTGTGCTGGCTATTTTCCCGTTTCCCTTAATGCCTGAAACTATGCAGCAATCAAGAGAAGCCGGTCAGAAGCTTCAGGAGAGTGGTGTCCCTGCTTTCTTCAACTTTGAGCGGGGAGTCCGTGCCCTGAAGAATGCTCTGGATTACTACAGCTTCAAAAATAGTATCAATACAGGGTGATAGGTTGTAGAACAAGATGATGAAAAGAATCATATATGTACTATTTGCGGTAGTGTTAGTAGGCAGTCTGGTGGCTTTGTCCTTGCCGAGGGGCGGTTCATTTGTTCAGGAGGAATTTACGGTTACCGAAGGCGGGACTATTAATATGTACGGTATTGACTCGCTGACCCTTGACCCGGCTGTCTCCGGCGATGCGACCTCCCATGAATATGTAGTGCAGCTATTCAGCGGGCTGGTTCGTCCTGGTGATGATATGGAGCCGGTGCCGGATATAGCCGAGAGGTGGGAGATTAGTGAGGATGGCAGGACCTACACTTTCTATTTACGGCAGGGTGTGAGGTTCCATGATGGCAGGGAGGTTAAAGCCGACGATTTTAAGTATTCCTGGGAGCGTGCCTGCAACCCCGGTACCATGTCTCAGACGGCGGCCGTCTACCTGGGTGATATTGTCGGGGTGAGGGAGGTATTAGCTGGCGAGAGTGAGGAGATTAGCGGTGTCAGGGTTATTGGTGATTACACCCTTCAGGTAACCATAGATGCGCCCAAGTCCTATTTCCTGTCCAAGTTGACCTATCCCACCTCTTTTGTGGTGGATAGGGATAATGTGGAGGCAGGGGGTGAGTGGTGGCGGCAACCGATTGGCACCGGGCCGTTTAAGCTCAGCCAATGGACTGAAAATAACCTTTTTGTTCTGGAGAGGAATGAGCTTTACTACGGTGAGTTGGCTAAAGTGGATTATGTTGTTTGGCATTTGTGGGGTGGGGTGCCGATGAACATGTATGAGATGGGTGAAATTGATGTAACCGGTGTTTCCATTTATTATATTGATAAGGTTACAGATGAAACAGGCCCCTTTTATGAAGATATGGTAATGGTTCCCGAGATGAGCTTCTTCTATATTGGTTTTGACTGCAGCAAGCCACCGTTTGACGATGCCAATATTCGCCGTGCTTTCAGTCAGGCAATTGATAAGGATAAGCTGGTTTCTCTGGTGTTTAGGGATATGGTGCAACGGGCCGATGGTATTTTACCGCCGGGTATGCCCGGTTTTAACGAGAATCTGGAAGGGCTGGGTTATGATGCGGCTGAGGCGAGGGAACTGATTAAGAACTCTGAGTATGGTGACGTGTCTAATTTACCGCCTATCACTATTACCACTGCTGGGTGGGGAGGGGCAATATCGCAGTCGCTGGAGGCTATCATCCGGGAGTGGCGAAAAAACCTGGGAGTTGAAGTAGAAGTGAGGCAGATAGAACCGGAGAGATTCCTTTATCACCTGGATGAAGAGAAGGATGAGATGTTCGATACGGGTTGGATTGCTGACTATCCTCACCCCCAGGACTTTCTGGAGGTTTTGTTTCATACCGGGGCTAATAATAACACCGGCGAGTATAGTAGCTTTAAGGTGGATGTTCTGCTGGAGATGGCAGGAGCGGAGCCAACTGGTGAGATAATAGCGTCACTGTATGAGCAGATAGCGGCTCTACTGGCGATGGCAGAGGCGGAGGCGGATAGTGAGGTAGCTGAGACACTATATCAGCAGGCAGAAGCTCTGCTGGAGATAATAATAGGTGTAAGGTCGAGTGAGAACCTGGATTTGCAGCTATACCAACAGGCTGAGCAGGAGCTGGTTGACGATGCTACCTGTTTGCCACTGTGGTTTGGGCAAAATAGCATTCTGGTTAAACCGTACATTGTGGGATATAACCTGAACCCAATGGGCTTTGCCATGTTTAATGAAGTCTCGGTTGAGCCGCATTAGTGGCGGAGGGGGTGGGATTCGAACCCACGGTCACCTTGCGATGACAACGGTTTTCAAGACCGTCTCCTTAAGCCGCTCGGACACCCCTCCAGTATCAATTCAGTATAGAAAGATGGATTGACGGCGTCAAATGCCTTATTTAATCACTTTCTGTTTGACGTAGGGTTGGAGGACCTCGGGGACTAGTATACTGCCGTTAGTTTGCTGGTAGTTTTCCATTATGGCAATCATGACTCTGGGCAGGGCCAGTCCTGAGCCGTTCAGGGTGTGGACGAATTGTGGCTTGGTGTCGGGGGAGGGGCGGTATCGTATGTTAGCCCGCCGTGCCTGGAAGTCGGTACAGTTGGAGCAGGAGCTTACCTCCAGCCACTCCTCGCAGCCCGGCGCCCACATTTCAATATCATAAGACTTGCTGGAGGCGAAACTTAAATCGGCGGTACATAGCTGCACAATGCGGTAGGGCAGCTCCAGCTTCTGGCAGACCTGCTCGGCGGCGTTTACCATCTTTTCCAGTTCCTGGTCGGAAGCGGACGGCTCGGTGAGCTTGTATAGCTCTACCTTGTCAAACTGGTGTCCCCGCTTTATGCCGCGGGTGTCCTTTCCCGCCGACATCTTTTCACGGCGGAAGCAGGCGGTATAGGCGACATAGTAGAGGGGGAGGATTCCCGGCGATATGATTTCGTCGCGGTGGAGGTTGGTGATTGGGACTTCGGCGGTAGGTACGAACCAGAAGTCGTCCTGCTCATCGTGGTAGAGGTTATCGGCAAACTTGGGCAGGTTGCCGGAGCCGACCATGCATTCCCTCTTGACCATAAACGGGGGGTATACCTCCTGGTAGCCGTGTTTGGTGGTGTGGAGGTCAAGCATGAAGGATATAAGGGCTCTCTGCAGGCGGGCGCCCAGCCCCTTGAGCACGTAGAAACGGGAGCCTGACAGCTTTACCCCTCTTTCAAAGTCAATGATGTCCAGCGATTCACCCAGTTTCCAGTGGGGGGCTGGTTGAAATTTAAGGCTCCTGGGCTCTCCCCACGAGCGCACCACTACATTGTCGGTTTCGTCTTTTCCTGTGGGCACGGAGGGGTTGGGGATGTTCGGCACCTGTAGCAGCAGGTCTTGCAGCTGTTTATCCAGGTTTCTGACCTCTTCCTCCAGCCCTTTTATCATGACACGCAGGTCACGTCCTTCCTCTGCAGCTTCTTTGTTCTTTTTTCCTTCTCGTGCCGCTTCTTTCCTGACGTGCCGCAGGTCTTCCAGTTCAATTATCTTCTGGCGGCGCTCAGAGTCAAGCTCTAAAATCTCATCCAGTGGGGCGCTGTCCCGGCGCTTTTCTATTGCCTCTCGCACCAGGTCTGTGTTTTCGCGGATAAACTTCAGGTCAAGCATTAGTTCCCCTCCGATTTTGGTATTCCTATCCATTTTGGTGTCCTGTTTATATACTTGTGATAGGCGTCGCCGTATTTCTCAAGGGTGATTTTCTCTTCCTCCTTTGCCGATGCAATCGAGACGACCGTAAAGAAAACCCCGATTAGTAGGAAGAGCCATGAGGCGGTGGCTATGCCCAGGCCCAGGAAGAACACGAACTCGGAGACATACATCGGGTGCCTTGAGTAGCGGTATAGCCCCTCGGTGACGGGTTTATCGGATGGGGTTTTAGCCCAGTTTACCAGAACTACCGCTCCAGCGATTATTCCTACCAGGGTGACGGGCAGGCCGATGTAAAACCACATCGTCCCTAATTTCAGCGGCAGGAATATGGAATATATCAGGGCGGGAATAAGAATCAGCTTTGAAGCACAGATGACTAGCCTCTCAGTCGGGGACGAGTCAGCCGTTCCCATGTCCGGGCTGGGCAGGTCTTTTTTAATGGCGATACGGAGGAAGATGACGGTGGTTATTACTGGCTGAAGCATAAAAATCCAAGCGTTCCATAAACCTATCTGAAAGGCCGGTATGAGCGACATGGTTTTCCTCCTTACCTATGGTTCACTTCTTCACCGGTTTCGGTATTCCTAACCACCTTGGCGTTCTGCTTATATATTCCCGGTATGAGTCGCCGTATAGCTCAAGGCAGAACTCCTCCTCCGAAGTTGAAAGAGGAACCCACAAAATCATTGAGATAACGGCAAACAGTATAACAATCCATGAAGCCGAGGCTATACCTGCCCCCATGAGCATTATAAACATAGATACATACATCGGGTGCCTGGAATAGCGATATATTCCTTTGATAGCCGGCTCATCGCAAATTGGGGTTCTGGCAAGATTCAACGCAGTAATCGTGAACGGAATTAATCCTAACAGGCAAATAGGCAAGCCTGCGTAAAACCAGGCTGTTCCCGGTTTCAAAGGCAGGAAGATAGAGTATATGAAGGTGAGCATGAAAAGTATAAACCAGGGGGTACGGTACCTCTTCTCGGTCTTGCTCTGCGATGTCGGAGCGTTGAGGTTATCTTTATTGAAGATTAAATTGGGCAGGAAGGTGACCAGTAGGCAGTAAACCATGACAATCCAGACGTTCCACACTCCTATCTGAAAGGGTGGTATAAGCGACATGATTTTTTCTCCTTATGGGTTTCTACTTATTCGTTTAGCCATGTATATGTCCGGTTTTCCCGGGCCATTGGCATCCGGTATCACTCCCACAATTACGAAGCCGCACTTCTGGTAAAATTCGTATGGGTGACCGCGCAGGTTTCTTATTTTAGCAATATGTTCCAAAACGTTTGGGTAAAGGTCTACGCCGGCAATTGTTGTCATGTTGTCCTTATCATCGGTTCCAACCCAGATAGTGAAACCGCCTTTCTCTCTAACCCGGTCTTCCAGGTCGCTTACGAGAGCACGCCCGATTCCCTTTCCCTGGCAGTCTGGTCTCACCGCTAACGGATGAAGTTCCCAGGCATTCCCTCTATATTGTCTGATACCACCTATCCACCCCAGGACTTCACCGCTCTCATCAATAGCCACTCGACTAGTTCGATCTGCCCCAAAAGACTTTTCTACTTCTTTCAAAGCGGATTCCATGTCAGGCCAGGCATTTGGCCAGTGTTCCCGGAAAGCTCCGACCACCAAAGCGGCTACCTGATGGATGGACTCCTTATTATCAGGACGGAGGTCAATTATTTGCATACCAGACCTCTCTCCTTATGGTTTATCCCTGAGCTGGGGGAAAAGGATTACCTCGCGGATTGATTGCTGGTTGGTCAGGAGCATCACCAGGCGGTCAATGCCAATACCCAGGCCGCCGGTGGGGGGCATACCATACTCCAGTGCCGTCAGGAAATCTTCGTCAATAGTCCACTTTTCCTCGTCCTCTCCCTTGCGCTCAGTGAGCTGCTCTTCAAAGCGCTCCCGCTGCTCGATAGGGTCATTAAGTTCGGAGTAGGCGTTGCCAATTTCCAGACCTCCGGCATAGGCTTGAAAACGCTCTACCACTCGTTCTTCACCGGGCTTTGTCTTGGCCAGCGGCGACATTGAAACTGGGTAGTCGAGGACAAAGGTCGGCTGGATTAGTCCGGGTTTAACGGAGGTAGAGAGAAGCTCGTCGACCAGCTTCGCCCAGTTTTTCTCCGGGTCAGCCTCAATATTCGTCGAGCGCATCTTTTCTCGCAGCCCGCTGGCGGTGGGGTATTTGACGAAATCAATGCCGCTGTATTCTATAACCGCGTCCCGCAGGCTGAGGCGTTGCCACGGCGGCTTTAGGTTTATGGTGCTGTCACCGAATTTGACCGTGTCGGTGCCCAGGACCTGCTGGCTGACTTCGGATACCATTTCCTCTACCATTTTCATGACGTCGTTGTAGTCGGCGTAGGCTTCATAGCTCTCCAGCAATGTATATTCCGGGCTGTGCTGGGTGGAAATGCCTTCGTTACGGAAGACACGGCCCAGTTCGTATACTTTATCAAAACCACCGACAATCAGGCGCTTAAGGTGAAGCTCGGTGGCAATGCGTAGATAGAAATCCTGGTCAAGGGTCTCGTGGTGGGTGATGAAGGGTCGGGCTAAAGCACCACCTGCCGAGGGTTGCAGCACCGGTGTTTCTACTTCTATAAAGCCTCTCTGGTTAAGGAACTGACGCATGGCAGCAATAATCTGGCTGCGCGTCTGGAATATCTCTTTGACCTCGGTGTTGGCGATGAGGTCTACGTAGCGCTGGCGGTAGCGTTTTTCCGTGTCGCTAAGGCCGTGCCACTTTTCGGGGAGGGGCTGGAGCGACTTTGCCAGCAGGGTAAAATATCCCACCCGAACGGTGGGTTCGCCGCTTTTGGTTCGCAGTAGATTACCCTTAACGCCGATAATATCGCCGATGTCTAAATCACTGAACAGCTCACGGAGCTCCTCATCAAGCTGGTGTATGTCCTGGAATAATAGCTGAATCTTGCCTGAGCCGTCGCGGATGTCAACAAATGCGCTCTTGCCCATCTTTCGCTGGGCTATAATACGTCCGGCAACGCTGACTTCCTCGTCCTTGCTCAAGCCATCCTCTTTATGCTTGAGGAGGGCTACGGCCTGCCGTGTGGTGTGGCTGCGCTGGTAGCGGTGGGGGTAGGGTTCGACACCGCGAGCGCGAAGCCGCTTTAGTTTTTGCTGGCGCTGCTTAGCTATATTTTCTAATCTGGATGCCATCTTTATCCTTTTCTATATACTATAATAAAAAGACTGAGAGGTCTAGACTCCCAGCCATATATTATTATCTATTATAGGTTACAAGTGCCTGATAGTAAAGTAATCCGGTTAGACGCTTGCTTCCCCGGTTTGTTCCCTCAGTGTATTCAGCCAGTTGACTGATTTTAAATCCCTCTCCAAGAGGTATTTGATGTAGTTCCTAATTGTCCCTTCAACCTGACGAGATAGTATTGAGCTCATTTTTAGCTTTCTGGCGATATTGTAATCATTGCTTTGTAAAAGCCGTAGTGCTTTCAGGGCATCAATCTGGATGGGGTAGGTCAGGGACTGGCTCTGGCTGCAATTGGGGCAGAGCATACCGCCGGCGCCGGGGCAAAACGAGTTGGTGGTGAGCTCCAGCGGTGAATGGCAGGTGACGCATTGCTGAAGCTGGGGCCGGTAGCCAACCTCGTTGAGGAGGTGTAGCTCAAAGTGACGTAAGACCAACTCTTTATCATCAGCCTGGCACAGGTTGTGCATGGTCTCTAGCAGCGACCGGAATAAGGGGTAATTTGAATCTTCGTCTGCGGTGAACTGGTTAATTAGCTCGGTAGCGTAAAGGGCATAGGCGGCGAGATAAAGGTCGCTTTTCAGGGGCAGAAAGCTGTTTATGGTCTGGCTGCCGGTTATAGTATCCAGATTTCGCCCCCGGGCCAGCGATACCATGCTGTGGGTGAGCAGCTCCAGGTGCCCGGCAAGTTTGCTCCTGGGTTTGCGGAGGCTCTTGGCAAAGCCCTGGATTTTGCCCATGTTGGGGGTGTAGAGGGTGAGGATACTGTCCGCCTCCCCCAGCCTGGTCTTCTTGATGATGATGGCTTCCGTCTGATAGGTTCTTGGTTTAGACATTTCTACTTCTTACTAACTACAGAATTTCAAGCAAATCTAGCAGAGAATGTATTTCATACTCTATTCTGACTTCGGGATGGCTTTCTGGCAGATTTCGGTTAAGCCAGACACACTTAATGCCTGCGTTAGTGGCTCCGATAACATCGTTCTTTAAGGAATCACCTACGTTGAGCAAATGTTCTTTTGTGCAGCCAGCTTTTTCTACGGCAATTTGGAAAAATTTCGGATCAGGTTTCTCAACCCCGTAGTCTTGCGAAAAGACGACGAATTGGAAAATACCTTCCAGGCCACAACGTTCCGGATAGCTATTGCCATTCGAGAGTAATCCGAGAGTGTATTTTCCCTGTAGTTTTTGTAATGTTGGTAGAACATCATCAAAGAGTTCGATATCCTCGAAGCGGTGTTTCAGGTACACTTCATTAAGGTGTGATGCTAGAGCGTCATCAGGCTTACCGATGTCTTTGAGCGTCTGCTGAAAAGCCTCAAGGCGCACAGCCTCAAGATTGGTAACTCTGCCCTTCAATTCCTCAGCCACCCTGTTTCTTACCTCTATCATTTTATCGATGTTAAGCATAGCTGCTGCTTGGGTATCGAACTGCTCCAACTCTTTTAATGCGTAACCGAGCGAATGCCGCATGATTTTATTAAAATCCCACAGGGTTCCATCCCCATCGAATGAAATAGCTTTTATTCCGCTGAGTTTATTCATATTTGGTTCTTGATTAAACCTCTGCCAGGAGAACGGTGTAGTTTTTGCCGTAGAACTTGGCGCAGGACGGGCAGGTGGTATAGAAGAAGTACAGTTTCTTCATCTCTTTGCCTTTTGAGCTGACGTGGGCTTGCATTTCTTTGACCCACTTGCCCATATTCTTATAGGGTCCCTCAAAGACTTTGGTCAGG
Source organism: uncultured Dehalococcoidales bacterium (assembly GCA_964598825.1). Classification (GTDB taxonomy): domain Bacteria; phylum Chloroflexota; class Dehalococcoidia; order Dehalococcoidales; family JAUXAP01; genus JAUXAP01. The sequence goes on along the minus strand of CAZRDI010000002.1, from coordinate 130 downwards.
AATGTCCCTGATATTTTTGCCGTCTGTGCCTCTGGCACTTCCTTGCTGACGGCAATATAAAGGTCGCTTCCCCACAGGGATTTTTCATCGGAAAGCATGAGCGGTTCGGGGAGGAGGGCGTCTGCTTCCT
>CAZRDI010000001.1:0-38627 GCA_964598825.1 uncultured Dehalococcoidales bacterium | reverse complement strand
AGCTCCTCCGGGTAAGAGGTCTGTCCATTAACATAGACTTCGACCAGCCGGTTCAATCTGCCATTTTTCTCAAACAGCCAGTTCTTGAGCTCCGGGTAGTGGACAGCCAGTTGCTCAAGGCACTGGCCAACGGTTTCCCCCTCAACCTCAACCACGCTCTGGTTATCAGTAGCATGATAAAAGAAGGGGTGAATGTTTACCTTAACGCTCACTGGTCTTCTTGCCTCCCGAATTGCCACAATGTTCACAGGCGGGATCCTTTTTGACCCTGAGCTCGGTGAATTGCATGTCCAGTCCATTATACACCAAAAATCTGTTGGTCAGCAGCTTGCCAACCCCGACGATATACTTGATTACCTCGGTTGCCTGGATACAGGCGATGACTGCCGGAGTTACTCCAACAACCGGGTTTTCTTGCTGAGGAATAGTCCTCCGGTATACGCATCTCAGGCAAGCTGTCTTGCCGGGTATTATCGTCGTTACCATTCCCTCAAATCCCTGTACCGCACCATGAAAGAAGGGCATGTTTTTGTCCAGAGCCACTCTGTTCAGCAAAAATCTCGTTGGCAAATTATCCATGGCATCAACTATCAGATCAAAGCCGGATACAAGCTGAGAAACATTGGTTTCGGTTATTCTCTCCTTTATTGCCTCTATCTTCACTTCCGGATTTAGCTTGCTGAGCTTCTCGGAAGCAGCAATAACCTTATTACTGCCTATATCATTATCCCAGTACAAAACCTGCCTGTTCAGGTTACTGAGCTCTACTTTATCGTGGTCAATTATTCGTATCGTTCCCACTCCGGCCGCTGCCAGATATATAGACGCCGCTGAGCCAAGCCCTCCGCTCCCGGCAATAACGACCTTTGCCTGCTTCAGCTTCTCCTGCCCATCCTCACCAAACCCCCTCATCATTATTTGCCTGTCATACCTTTTCCGCTCGTTCTGGCTAAGCATGTTTTCCAGTCCCCCCTTTCTCTCCTTCTTCACGCGATTTTTAGCTTATCTGGCAAATTTTTACCTCACCCCAGAGCCCCATACTATCACCCTTAATAATTATCCCACCTTTCAGTTCATTGATGCTCTGTGCAAACTCAATCCCGGTCGGGATGTCATCGGACCGGGTAATCAGGTTGCCTATAGCGGTGGCGGCAGCATCAGCCAGCGCGGCTGATTTAGAAAGCACCACCACGGCGTCGGCCTTCCCATAGCTCAGGGAATGCCCCACGGTTCCTGAGGAGGTGCAAATGCCCAGGGGTGTATCTTTTCCGCTGATTTCCAGACCAATCTTGCCACTCAGAGATGATTCGCCAGCGTAAATTGCCACCACTCTTTCCTTTGAGCTTTTCAGGTAGATATCACCCCCGTTTTCTACTATTACCTCCGGTGAGAAATCTAGTAGCTCGTTGCCGACAAACTCGGCTATGGCTCCCGCCACTGAAGCCATGGGGCCAATTCCAACCCTTGCTGCCGATTCTGCCATTGCCTTTACAATGTGCGGGGCATCATTACCAGCAGGGAAAGGCTCAAGGGAGGTCAGGAAGTCAGGGTGCCGCTCAATGTACTTTTCCAGTATACTACGGTACTTTAATACCAGCTTAAGGGCTTTTCTTTTGAGGTTAGTTGAAGCACGGATATACAGGTCCGTTTCTTTTACTGCTATGTTAAAAGAGATTAAGTCTTGGCCCCTAACCCGGTGACGGTAGGTTTTCGGCTCATACATTGACTAAAAATGCAGCTCCATGGCCCTGGGAGGACAAGCCTTGATGCACAGTTCACACGCCAGGCATTTTTCGTCGTAAAAGTTTACCAACCTGGTTATAGGGTCAACCTCAAAAGCCCCCGTGGGGCAAATAGTTACACAGGCACCGCAGTGAGTGCACCTTTCTTCATTGCGGGTGACATCTTGGCTGAGTGATTGAATTCTCACCCCGGTTTCGGCGAGGTACCTGATACCCTTATCATAGTCACTCTGTTCACCGCTCAATTCCACCACCAGCAGTCCCTCCTCCTCAGGGGTGACTGAAGCCTTTAGAATGTTAAAGTCAAGGTTATAATCCCTGACTAACCGGCTCACTATAGGTCGGTCTACCATGCGCCTGGGGAAACGTAGCACTATTCTCTTGAAAACAGCCATTTGCTTCTTCTCCAGAACAGGGTTTTTACTCCTTTATCGGGCGTTCCTTAAGTGATTTTAAGGTTATACCGGATTCTACTCCGGGTAAAGGCGCCACCGGTTCGGTGAGCAGGAACTTCCCGCTCTGTATCCATTCCTTCAGGGTGCTGGCAATCTCTACCGCACGTGGATAGCTTGACAGGGAGGCCGTGGCTATCTCCTTACCCCGAACTTTTATACTGCCGCTTTTCAATTGGGCATAGCTGACTTCACCCAGGATATCCGATTTCAATTGTGGATAAGCCTTTGAATAGTCCACAACCGGAGCCAGAATATCTTCATCGGATACGGTGGTATATTGCAGGATTTCTTCGGAGAGCACGGGAATAGGAATGCCGACACCCACCGCCAGAGTGCAGCCATAGCCCAGCATGCTTATGCCTACCAGCCACCGCGGGCTCATCTGCTTCAAGTCGCCTATCACTGACAGTGCCCCGGCACCTCTGGTGGGTACTCCTTTGTCAGTTCGGGGCACATCAGGATTATGCTGGGTGCCCTGCCAGCTAACGAAACCTGTCCCGCCACCCAGAAATATTCTGGTGCCTATGCCGATAGTCTTGTAGTAGGGGTCATTCAGCAACGGCGATAGCTGCCCGGCACTGCTGTAGTTGGCATTGCCTGAATCCGATTTTAATACCCCCATATAGGTATAAATCGTTTTATCGGACAGATTAACCGCCACGTTATAGTTCTGGTAAGCATTCCTGATATTGAACAGCACCGCCTCATTGAGGTCTTTTATATTAATCCATGTCTCAAGTTTCTTCCTTGGATAGCAATCGGTACCGTAGGCGGTTGCCGACAACCTGATATCCTTACCGGCGACAAGCTCCTCAATTACATGCCCGCCGCCATAGTTGAATTCGCCGGGGTGGATTCTGTTTCTGGGGTCATCATCAGGAAGGGCGTTAGCCCCTATGAACAAATCCGCGACGGCAAATGCGGCGTAAGCCGGGACATCGTTAAGATAGACCCTGCCACCGCCCAGCTTTATTCTCGGTTTAGAGTGCCCGATGTTGAAATAGGCACCCGATGAGCACATAGGTGCAAAGGTGCCGGTGGTTACCACGTCTATCTCCTGCGCCGCCTTTTTTACGCCCTGCTTTTTAGCCAGGCCAATGACCTCTTCGGCGGTAACCACTACCGCTTTGCCCTGCTTTATCTTCTCGTTTATTTCTTCAATCGTTTTTGCCATATCTTTAACCTTGAGGCAGTTACGAAGTGCTAGCCCTGATTATTTCTTTTCTTTAAACCCTTTAAGAGCATTAAGAGCTTTTTACGATAAGGAAACTCTTTTCTTACAATCTCCAGATGAATAGGACCAGCTTACTTCTTCAAAAACTTCTTCCAAGTATCCAGAAGCCCCTTGGTATAGGGGCCCGCCTGATAATGGGCATCACAGGGGAATTTCCCGCACTTAAAGCAATAATCCACCTTATTCTTCATGGCACACTCAAGCACTGAACAGGTTATCTCCCATTCCTTGAGCGCCTCCACAAACTTTGGGGCCTTGGCATCGGTTCCGGCAACGCATCCTGGGCATATCTCCTTTTCATGAAGTGCACAGACCTCACAAGCTATACCACATGCTCCTGGCATTATGCTTACTCCTCTTAAGTTATTACCTGCTTCGTAATTACCTCATTATGATGATAGTATTAAAGCCCTTGCTTGTCAATTTGCTTTTGTAGCTCTCAAGTTGAAGAGCAAACGCTTATAAGCTATAATCAGCCTTAGTGTTTCTCAAAAATAGGAGGCGTTTTTGCTTAAGAGTCATAGCTGTGGCGAGCTGAGAAAGAAGCACGCCGGTACCAGGGTAACCCTGGCTGGTTGGGTAGACCGCCGCCGTGACCACGGCGGGCTGATATTTATTGACCTGCGGGATGTGGCGGGCGTAGTCCAGGTGGTATTCAATCCGGAACTGTCAAAACCAAGCCATGAAACAGCCAGCGAGATACGAAGTGAATATGTGGCTAGAGTTAGCGGTGAAGTCGCCCTCCGTCCACCGGGGACTGAAAATCCTAACCTGCCCACCGGTGAGATTGAGGTTATCGCCAGTGACGCAACTATACTCAACCAGTCAAAGACACCACCTTTCTATATCAACGAGGAAATTGAAGTTGAGGAGAGCCTCCGACTTAAGTACCGCTATCTTGACCTGCGCCGGACCCGGATGAGGGAAAACCTGAGACTTCGTTCCCGGATAGTGAAGCACATCCGTGATTTTCTGGATGCCAGAGGATTCACAGAGGTGGAAACGCCGATTCTGATTAAGAGCACTCCTGAAGGGGCTCGCGATTATCTGGTGCCCAGCCGTGTTCACCCCGGTAAATTTTATGCTCTACCTCAGTCTCCACAGCAGCTCAAACAGTTGTTGATGGTAGCCGGGGTGGAAAAGTATTACCAGATTGCCAAGTGCTTTCGTGATGAAGACACGCGGGCTGACCGTCAGCCGGAGTTCACCCAGCTTGACCTGGAAATGAGTTTTGCTGAAGAGGAGGATATCCTCAATCTGATGGAGGAACTTCACACTTCTATGGTAGAGACACTCAAGCCCGAAATGCAGCTGACGAAACCCTTCCCACGTCTCAGCTATGCGGAGGCAATGGAGCGTTACGGCTCGGATAAGCCGGATTTGCGTTTTGGACTGGAGCTAAAAGACCTGTCGGACATTGTTGCCGAATCCGATTTCTCCATTTTCCGTTCGGCTATTGCTGACGGAGGTAAGGTGAAGGCGATATGTGCCCCCGGTTGTGCCGATTATAGCCGCAGTCAGTTTAACGAGCTTAATAAACTGGTCCAGGGTGTTGGTGCCGAGGGCGTGATAACAATGTCTCTGGGTACCTCTGCCGGTAGCCTGGATGGTTTGACTATTGAGATGGTGAAATCGGTGGCAGCCAAGTTTCTCACCATTGACCGGGTTAAGCAGATGGCGGAGCGCCTGAGTGCCAGCATAGGAGATCTCCTGCTTATTATTGCCGGTAAACCCAGGCTGGTTAACATGGCACTGGACAAGCTGCGTCAGGAGATGGGGCATCGGCTTAAGTTGGCTGAGCCCAATCGGCTCGCTTTCGCTTTCGTTGTTGATTTCCCGCTGTTTGATAGAAATGAAGAGACCGGGCAATGGGAGCCGATGCATCATCCGTTTACTTCGCCCAGAGACGAGGATATGTCTCTGCTGGATACTGCTCCGGAGAAAGTGCAGGGCAGGCACTATGACATGATATGTAACGGGTTTGAGCTTGGCGGCGGCAGCATTAGGATTCACAAAGCAGAGCTCCAGAGGAAGGTGTTCAGGCTGCTGGGTTATAGGGATGAAGAGATTGAAGAGCGCTTCGGGCATCTGCTTGAGGCTTTTGAATACGGTGCACCGCCTCATGGCGGCATAGCCTCCGGTATTGACCGCACCGTGATGCTACTGACAGGGGAAGAAAACATCAGGGATGTAATGGCTTTTCCCAAGAGCCAGAGCGCCACCGATTTACTTTTTGGTGCTCCTGTGTCAGCTACCGATGAGCAACTGGCTGAACTGCATATTCGTCTGCGAGAGGAGTAGGGTGTGGTTGACATAAATGAGGTAGCTGAAAATATATACATGTTTGATAATCAGCTATATTCACTCCAGGAGTGGGGTTCGGTCTATATCCTTAATGAAGAAAAGAAGGCACTGGTTGAAACCGGACCGACGACCTCAGCCGGGGTTGTTCTTGAGGGCATTAGAAGCAGTGGCATCAAGCCTGAGGATATCGCCTATATTATTGTTACCCACATTCATTTAGACCACGCCGGGGGTGCGGGAGCTCTCCTTAGAGATATGCCTAACGCACAGGTGGTGGTTCACCACAGGGGTGCCAGGCATCTGGTAAGTCCGGAAAGACTGGTAAAAAGCGTTATCCGGGCGCAGGGGGAGGGGGCTATGGCTAGAAGCGGTGAGGTAATACCGGTGGAGTCGGAAAGGGTGCTGGCAGTAGAGGATGGCGATACAATCAGGCTGAGTGATAAGCAGGTTCTAAGCTTTATTGATGCCCCGGGACATGCCCCGCATGAGCTATGCATATATGAGAGTCGTAACCAGGGGCTGTTTACCGGGGACGCAGTAGCGGTATCCTTAGCCGGGGGCGAGGTCTTCTTACCCTTCCACCCTCCACCAAACTTTGATTTTGAGCAAAACAGCGACACGATTAAAAAACTGATGGAACTAAAGGCTAAAGCAATCTACTACTCGCATTTTGGCGTAAGTAGTAAGGTTCAGGAAGATTTACAATCAAATCTGGATAAGATACAGGTCTGGCACGACATAGTGATGGAAACAATAGAGAAGGGTACTTTTGAGGATGCGATTGAAAAGCTGACAGCCCACACCCGTGCCGAGTTAGAACCGCTTAAGAGGAATCCGCCTTTGTATGAATACATAAGTAATGACCATTTACCTTTGATTGTTGCCGGTCATATCGGATATTACCGTCAACGGTATTTGGCTGGATAGGGGAGTTAGAGATGCAGGTAACCAGAGACAAGACGGAAAATAATCAGGTGTTCCTGACCATTGAGATGGAGCCTGCCGAGGTAGATGAGTCCCTAGATAAGTCTTATAAACGCCTGGTTAAGAAAACGAATATTCCCGGTTTCCGTAAGGGTAAAGCAACGCGGGCTGTGCTGGAACGCCACATAGGCAAGGAAAAACTTCTTGAGGATGCCATCAACGAGCTGCTTCCTCAGGCTTATGGGGAAGCCATTAAGGAGCAGGAAATTGATGCTTTCGCCTATCCAAACATTGAAGTAACCCAGACCGACCCGCTGATATTTAAGGCAACCGTTCCGTTACCGCCTGTGGTTGAACTTGGAGACTATTCCGGTATTCGGGTCACCCCGGAACCCGTAGAAGTAAAAGAGGATGATATTAACGCTACCATAGAGCAATTGCGCCACCAGCACGCTACCTGGGAGCCGGTAGAGCGCCCGGTAAACTTTACTGACATGGTGTTTCTGGATATTGAGAGCACTATTGAGGATAAACCTTTCATAAACCAGAAGGGAGCTCAATATCAGGTTCTAAAAGACCTGGCCTTTCCCGTGCCGGGATTCGCCGAGCAGCTAGCCGGGATGGGACGGGATGTAGAGAAGGAGTTTAAGCTCAAGTTCCCCCCGGATTTCGCCAACGCCGATTTAGCGGATAAAGAGGCTTCATTCAAAGTAACGGTTACCGAAATTAAAGAAGAGCGGCTCCCTGAACTAAATGATGAATTTGCCAAGGAGATTAGCCCTGAATTTGAAACCGTGGACTCACTTCGGGAACGTATCTCCACTGACCTGAAGTCCAGGGCTGATGAAAGAGCCAGAATAGATTTTGAGGAGCGGGTAGTTGAAGCCGTTATCGTCCTTTCGAAGGTGGAGTTCCCGCCCATTCTGGTAGAGGTGGAAACCGACAGGCTCATCAACCAGCAGTTACAGTACTGGCAGGCGGAGAACAGAGGTCTGGAGGAGTATCTTAAAAGGATTAACAAGACGGAAGAGGAATTGCGGGAGGAACTGCGTCCATTGGCTACAAAGCGGGCCACCCAGGCGCTGGTGCTGGGCAAGGTTACTGAGGAGGAAAAGATTGAAGTCAGTGATGCTGAGATAGATGGCGAGATTGAAAACATGACAAAAGGTGGTAACGCTGATAATGAGAGTAGACTGCAGGAATATTTAGATAATCCGCAGGCCCGTCAGTCAATAAAAGGAATGCTAACTACACGAAAAACTTTACAGAAACTGGTGGAGATAGCTAAAGGCTCCGCAGATGCGTAGGGCTAGAGAAAGTAATACTCAGGCTGTTGTGAAACAGTAGGCCCTTGTTTTATAATAGTGGAACGGAGGAAGGAAAAATGAATGATCTACCAATGAATGTTATTCCTGGTGTGGTTGAGAGTGGGCCGAGGGGTGAAAGATTTTGGGATATATACTCCCTGCTATTAAGAGAACGCATAGTTATGTTGTTCACACCGATTAATGACCAGGTGGCTAACGTGATTATTGCTCAGCTTCTCTATCTGGACCGTGAGAACCCGGATAAAGACATCAGCATGTATATTCAGAGTCCGGGTGGTGTTATTAATGCCGGTCTGGCTATTTACGACACCATGCAGCTAATCCGCGCTCCGGTATCTACCATCTGCGTTGGGCTGGCGGCAAGTATGGCGACGGTGCTGCTTTGTGCCGGAGTTAAGGGCAAACGCTATGCTTTACCTAATGCTACCATCCACCTGCATCAGGCGTTCGGTGGCGCCCAGGGGCAGGCGGCTGATGTGGCTATTGCTGCTCGTGAGATTATGCGGATGCAGGAAATAATCCAGGGTATTCTATCCAAGCACACGGGGCAACCTCTGGATAAGATAACCCATGATATCGACCGTGATTTCTACCTTAACCCTGAGCAGGCAGTAGAATACGGGCTTGTGGATGAGATCCTGACTAAACCCGAAAAGAAGTAGTTACAACTTTTTGTTATAGAGTTCCTGGTAGCGTTGGGACAGCTCGTTGAGGTTGGGCAGTCCTGCTCTTGCCCCGAGCTTCGCAATGCAGAACTGGGCTGCAATGTCGCCGAGACGGCCACATTCTTCAAGACCCTTCCCTTTAAGCAGACCGTAGAGAAACCCGCTGGCGAAGGCATCGCCGGCGCCGGTTGTATCCAGGGCAGGCGTTACGCTTTCGTTATCTGACTCAACCGTGTATTCGTTTTCCGCGTCTCTGATGTAGCTGGTAGCCGTGGTAGTTTTATAGCTGACTCCTTTGCCCAAGGTGACCACAACTATGTGGCAGCCCTGCTCAAGACAGATTTTAGCCCCCGCCTTAAAATCCTTACCGGTCAACTCCTGTATCTCACTCTGGTTTATAAAAAGAACATAGGTCTTGGCCAGTATGGGGGTTAAAGCCTTGAGCCCCTTGGCGACATAGAGCGCGCCGGGGGTAAAACTGAGCTTAGCCGATAAATCCAGCCGCTCTGCCAGCTCCACCGACATTTTAAACTGTCTGTCATCGGCAAAGGAAGAAAGGTGAAGCATTTTTGCCCGGTCTATGTAGGTTAAATCCAGGTCATCTATGCTCAGCAGGTTATTGACCCCCGGTGAAACGTAGAGGGAACGTTCGCCGAGCCTGTCAATGAAGCACAATGCCGAACCCGTTTTTGCTTCGTGCTTTACTCTTATCTGGCTGGTGTCCGTGCCGACTTTTTGAAAGTCCTGCACCAGCATATTACCCTCGGCATCGTCGCCGACGACCCCGATGAAGCCGGTGCTCACTCCGAGTTTGGCCAGACCGTAAATGGTGTTGGCCGCCGAGCCGCCGGGAACAACTGGCAGCTCGTCTACCGCCGTCTCACCGCCGACGAGAACCCGCTCCGCCTGGTAAAGTCGGTCTACATTCAGCGCTCCAAGCCCGACTACTTCAATCTTACCGCTCATAGTCAACCTAGCTTACCGGCTTCCTCCCTTACTAATCGTCTTATTCTCTTATGTATCTTATTTACCTCAACGACCTTATCTATGTTTTTTCCACTGGCCAGCCAGTGGAAATGACCTCTGTCACCCGCGCCCCCCTCTCGCTCCTTCTCATTTACCAGTTTCTCTGCCGCTTTTCTCTGACCTTTCTGCCATGCCTGTAAAACTTCTTCAAGGTCGCCGATGGATGTAGAAGCCAGGCTCATGGTGGCGTGGGGAAGGGCATATTTATTGGAGTTAAAAGCAATAGACAGCCCTCCTGCTTCTTCTACTGCCTGTAGCATTCTGGAATCGGTAATGCTATCGCCTATTACTACCCACTTTGATAACGGCTGGTCGTATTTATCAGAGAACCGGTTTAAAGCAGCTACCTTTCGATGCCCGCCTACAGGCTTTACCTCCTTTATTGCCTCGCCCAGGTTGGTAGCCGGTAGTTTTTCCCAGAAGAATTGGTCTAAACTTTGCTTAATCCGGTCATCATCGGTATCAGGGTTCATAGTCAGGATATCTTTCTCTATCTGTTGCAACAGCACCGTCTCGTCCTGGCTCAACGTCTGATGGAACTTGTTCAAGGGGAAGGATGTGCAGGCAACATTATGAGCGTAAATGCCCAGCTTTTGGGTAATGCGCGTGGCATACTGCTCGTAGCTGGTACTGATGCAAAATATCTTCCAGCTCTGGGCCTGAAGCTGGAAGATAAGCTCGCTGGCACCGCTGGTTATACTGGCTTCGATAGCCAGTGCGGTAATATTATCCTCTGAAATACCATGGAGAACGAGGAAGGGTACTATAAGTGCCAGCGTGTCTCCTGGCTCATAGTCCTCTCTTCCCTCCAGTGCCAGCAGGTCATCATAGCGGCTGATAACCTCAAAAATTTTACCCCCATCGGGGAAGAGCTTCATCAGCTCATAGGCGTTGTCCTGAGGTGATAACGGTCCTTCAAGGTCAAAGGCAATGAAGTTCAATCTTTATGCACCCCTTTCATCAGTTCATTTATCTCGTCAGTCAGATTATACCCCTTGAGTTGTTTCTCCTCGGAATCAATAACCGTGCCATCTACTATCTTAACCTTGCCCTGACTGAACGCCTTCAGGGTCAATACTATTAGTGGTAACTCTCTAGCTACACCGTACTCCCTTATAAGCTTGAAAAGGTGGTTATCCTTGCCTTCCGTTTCCCTGATTTCCTTGACTGAATGCCCCTCTATATCTCGCCAGTAATTATCGAAAGGTTCGCCTCTGATTGAAAAGGTACAGTAAGTCACAACCGGCCCCTTGTCCAACTCAGGGGTTACCAGGTTCATCAATACGCCTGTATTCCGAGCGTCAGTGTCAATCAGCTGCCAGATTACCTGCTGCCAGGTTCCAACGGGGCCGCCCGGGGCGGCCGGGTGCAGGTTAATCATATCATATTTTTGGCATAGCTCCGGCCCCGTAATCATCATGTAGCCGGCGAGGACGCACAGGTCGGGGTTAAAGTCCTGCAGCCGTTTCATCACTTCTCTGTCGTAGTCAATTCGCCAATCAGGCAACGTCTTTTCTGGGTCGGGATTTGACAATCCTCTAGTTGCTTTGTATTTTGGATAGGAGAAACAGATCAAAGGTATATTTTGAGCCTCTACATAGTCAAGGAATAGGTCAGTATGTTTTGAATCACCACGTTCGCGATTACAGAAGACGAAGGTTATTTCAGCAGCAATTTCTCCCTGCCTGATGTTTGTTTGCGCAGTCTGTAGTAGGTCAATATTAACTCTCCTATTGCCTGTGGAAAACCAGCCGAACTGATACATGGTCACACCGCCTTTACTTAAAAAGCTTTTTTATGCTGCGGGCAAGGCCGTTAAAGTGAATGAGGGGGGTTGTCCTGTGTCCCCGGACCTTCCCCTTCTCCAGAGCCTGTAGGAAATCATCCCTGCCTTTAAACTCGGGCATCTCAACGTAGGCGTTACCTATTTCGCCTAGAGTATGAGCATCGCTACCGGCGCTACCACAAATACCGTGCTTTTGGGCAAAGGCCTTCGCCCTGGCGGAGTCCCGGGAGCGGATAGCCCTGGCGTTAAATATCTCTATAACATCAATCTGGTCAACGATCTCCTCCACCACCTCAGCCCCCAGGGCTGACCCCCTGAAGGCATCAAAGGGGTGCGGAATGCATACCAGGGCATCCTGGGACCTGATTTGTGATATGGTTTGCTCTACAGACAGACCGCTGGGTATCCCTTCTTTAAGAAACATGCCCATAATCTCGCCACGGGGGGTTAGAATCTCCTCAGCCACAATCACCGGGAACGGAGCCAGACTCTGCATCTTTAATGCCCCCTCCACAGTACCATGGTCAGCGATGGCGATACAGTTTATCCCTATCTCCAGGCAGCGTTTAATTATATCCTCAAGGGAGCTCCTGGAGTCCATTGAGTATTTAGTATGAATATGCAGGTCAGCTTTTAGCACTCCGCCTTATCTCAACTAACCCTTTCTAAGTAATGGCCATCACGGGTATCAATCTTGACGACATCTCCATTGGTGATGAACATGGGCACCTGTATGGTGATGCCGGTCTCCAGCTTGGCTGGCTTGGTGCCGGCTGTAGCCGTGTCACCCTTAAAATCAGGGCCGGTATCAACTACCTCAAGCTCTACGGTAATGGGCAGCTCCACACCCATCAGCTCACCCTTGTAGCTTGTCAGCCCCAGTGATATGCCTTCCTTTAGATAGTCGGTGGCATTATCGAGCTGTTCAACATTAAGAAGCGTCTGCTCGTAGGTTTCCTCGTCCATGAAATAATACAGGTTGCCATCATTATAGAGGTATTGCACGGTGCGGTAGTCAAGGCGGGCACGGGTAAACCTGTCACCCGACTGGAAGGTTCTCTCGATAGTGTGACCGCCCTGAATATCACGAAGCTTCACTTTTGCTAGAGCGGTTCTCTTCATCTTTACGTGCTGGTACTCAATAACCTGGTACAGCTTATCCTCCAGGTCAATAATAACGCCTTTTCTTAGTTCGCTACCGCTTATCATGTTAAAATTTTCCTCGCTTCTGAAAGTAATTTAACTTTACCGCCCTCCATTACGGCTAAGTCCTCGATTCTCACTCCCCCCCACCCGGGTAGGTAAATGCCCGGTTCAATAGTAAACACCATGCCGTTGACAAGACGGTCCGGTGACCCTGGCCCAAGCCGCGGCTGCTCGTGAGGAGCCAGCCCGACACCGTGACCCAGACTGTGCCCGAAAGCTTCACCGTAGCCCCCCTGCTCTATTACCTCCCTGGCTATACCGTCGGCCTCCTCGCCGGTCATGTTCTCATTAATCATAGCTATTGCCGCCAGCTGCGCCCCGAGGACAGTGTCATATACCTTGTTGAAGGTATCGTCACGGGCGCCGAGACAGATTGTACGGCTCAGGTCGGCGCAGTAGCCCTCAACCCTGGCACCAATATCGATTAATATCGGCTCCCCGGAGTTAATCTGGTGTGCCGAGGGCTGTGCATGGGGTAAAGCCGTATTGGGCCCGGAGGCAATAATAACATCAAAGGCTATGCCCTGGCTGCCCCCCTCGCGCAGGGATTTCTCTATCTCCCAGGCGGCTTCCTTCTCAGTCATTCCGGCGCGAATCCAGTTCTCAATATCGTCGCAGGTGCTGTCGGTTATTTCTGCGGCTCTGGTAATAAGCTCAATTTCCTCGGGCTCTTTTATAGAGCGCAGGGTTTCTACCAGCCCGTCCGTGGGGACAAACTCAAGCTGCAACCGGGCTTCCTTTAGTATACCAGAGAACCGTCGGTACATGGTAAAGGTAATATCGCCGGCTTCAAATCCCAGCCTTTTTGACTTTAACCCGGATACCAGGTCGGGAAACCACCTGGCGGCATCACCGGTTATCTGAAAAATTCTATAGTCGGGGGACTGGACTTTGACCTGCTCTATGTAGCGGAAATCGGTGGCTATTACTGCGTCATGCGGCGTGATTAACAAATAACCCGCCGAGCCATCAAAGCTGGAGAGGTAATATCTATTCTCTGGCTGCGAGACGAGAATAGCGTCAAGTCCGCTCTCGGTGAGCTTCTGGTGCAATCTCTGCAGTCTATTAGTTATCTTCGGGCTCATTATCCTTTTCCTTTGCCAGTGGGTGTGCCGATAGATACACTTTTCTTGCCTGGCTCTGGCTAACGTGGGTATAAATCTGGGTGGAGGACAGGTTAGCGTGTCCCAGAAGTTCCTGGACGACCCTCAAATCTGCCCCACCGTCAAGGAGGTGGGTGGCGAAGGTATGGCGCAGCATGTGCGGGTGGACTCTCTTCCCTATACCGGCTATTCCGGCATATTTGCCCAGTATTCTCTGCACTCTCCGTTTGGCCAAACGTTCTCCATAACGGTTAATAAATACGGCGTTGGTCATTCTTATCCTTGTACCAAAAAGCTTAGGTCGGCTCTGCCTGAGGTAAGTACTCAGGGCTCTGACCGCTGGCTTACCCATTAAGACCATGCGCTCCTTGGAACCCTTCCCCATGACACGGATTTCACGGCTATCAAGGTCAAGCTGCTCCAAGTTTAGCTTTACCAGCTCACTTACCCTGAGACCGGAGGCGTAAAGCAGTTCCAGCAGAGCCCGGTCCCGCTGTCCCTGCGGTGTAGACAAATCGGGGGCTTCCAGAAGCCGGTTCATCTCGTCTATAGAGAGAAATGAAGGTAAACGCTTGTCCAGCTTGGGTGAGGAGGTAGCTTCTACCGGACTGGCGGATACCATTTCCTCTCGCAGCAGATAGCGATAGAAAGAGCGAATAGCCGACAGCTTACGGGCGATACTCGCCTTGACGATGCCATGCTCTATGAGGTGGGATAAAAAGTCGCGCAGAACGTGCCTGTCCACCTCATTCAGCGAGTTAATCTCTTTAGAACTGAGGAAGTTAAAGAAGTCCAGCAGGTCGGTGGTGTAGTTACGCACTGTGTAGGGTGAAGCGTTCCGCTCCGCCTCCAGGTAGTTTACGTATTTATTAAAGACTGTCTGCATGGTATTAGTCCTGCTTAACATTTCCCTTATAGGCGCACTTGGTGCATTTTGCCTGTTTCCCCCGATATACGGTGAGTAGCCCGCCACACTTAGGGCAGGGATAGGGGAGGGGTCTGAGATTGGTGGCGAATTTGCAGTTAGGATAATTGCTGCAGCCGTAGAAGGTGCGCTTCTTTCTGCTTACTTTCTGAACCATCTCACTGCCACATTCGGGACACTTGACACCGAGCTTAATCTGAAACGGCTTGGTGGATTTGCACTCGGGGTAACCGCTGCAGGCCAGGAATTTTCCGTAGCGACCCACCTTGACTACCATCGGTTTGCCGCATTTAGGACAGACCTCATCGGTCAGTTCATCAGCCAGCTTTACTTTCTCCATGAGCTGGGAGGCGTTATCAAGGCTTTTCTCAAAGGGTGTGTAGAAATCCTGAACAACACCCACCCAGTCCCGGCTCTTCTGCGCTATTTCATCCAGTTCACCCTCCATACGGGCGGTGAACTCAATATCAACGATATCTGAGAAATACTGGCTGAGCAGGTCGTTAATCACAAAGCCGAGTTCTGTAGGCTGGAATTTGCCTCCAGTCTTAGTAACATATTCGCGCTCCTGAACCGTGGACAGGATAGGGGCGTAGGTGCTAGGACGCCCGATGCCCCATTGCTCCAGCATCTTAACCAGAGTAGCTTCAGTGAAACGGGGTGGGGGCTGGGTGAAATGCTGCTCGGGGGAAAGCCCAAGTAGCTTAAGCGCATCGCCCTTCGTCAGGTGGGGCAGTGGGGAGCCTTGGCTCTCGTTTTCAGTCTCGTCTCTGCCCTCGGTATAGAGAGTCATAAAGCCGGGAAACCTGAGCTCAGAGGTAGAGGTTCTGAACAGGTAAGCGTTGCTGGTATCCGGGCACCGGGCTTTAATGTCGACAGAGGTGTTATCAAATAGTGCCGCCGCCATCTGGCTGGCCACCATTCGCTGCCAGATGAGACGGTAGAGCCTAAACTGGGTGCTATTAAGATAGGGCTTAATCAGAGACGGCTCCCGGTGGATTTTAGTAGGGCGAATAGCCTCGTGTGCCTCCTGTGCTCCCTTGACCTTTCTGGTAAAGGCACGGGCATGCGGCGGAACAAATTCAGAGCCATACTTCTTACCGATGAACTCCCTGGTTTCAGCTACGGCGGAGTGAGCCACACGGGTAGAGTCGGTTCGCATATAGGTAATGAGCCCCACGCTTCCTTCGTTGCCAATCTTTAACCCTTCGTAAAGCTGCTGGGCAACAGCCATAGTCTGTCTGGCGCTGAAGCGGAGCTTGCGCCACGCCTCCTGCTGCAAAGTGCTGGTTATAAACGGGGGGGCGGGCTGGCGGCTTGACTTTTTAGTCTTAACATTGATAACGCCGTAGCTGGCTTGCTCAAGTTTAGCGGTGAGTTCCGTCACTTCCTGCTGGCTATGAATATCCAGCTTGCCACTGCCAATAAGACCTACCAGCGTTGCCCGAAAGGCTGTCTTTTTAGCTTTTTTGGTCAGCTCAGCGTCAATAGTCCAGTATTCCACCGGAACGAACCCTTGAATCTCCCGCTCACGGTCAACGATAATTCTGAGTGCCACCGATTGAACCCTGCCTGCCGAGAGCCCTCTCCTCACCTTTCTCCATAGCAGCGGGCTAATCTTATAGCCGACCAGTCGGTCAAGGATACGTCGTGCCTGCTGCGCATTGACCAGCTGCATATCTATGGAACGGGGATGCTTAAAGGCATGCTCAATAGCTTCTCTGGTTATCTCGTGGAAGACGACACGGTGGTAGGCTGTATCGTCTGATTTGGTTGTCTCAGCCAGGTGCCAGGAGATAGCTTCTCCCTCGCGGTCCGGGTCGGTGGCAAGATATACGCTGGACGCAGTCTTGACGGCATTTTTAAGCTCACGCACGACTTTGCTTTTAGTCCTGGGCACTACATACTGGGGCGCAAAGCCATTTTCTACGTCTACTCCCAACCGGCTCCGGGGCAGGTCTCTTATATGACCCACCGAAGCCTTGAGGCTGTAGCCACGACCCAGAATCCTGCCCAGTGTCCTGGCTTTAGCTGGCGATTCAACTATAACCAATTTTTTCTTCGTTGCCATTATTCCACTTTTACCTGGTATTCCACCCTTGCTTCCCGGGCCAGAACGTAGTTCATAGCCCCCACCTGCTTTATCAAACCCTTAATTTCCATCATAGCCAGAGTGCTGCTGACGGCTGATATCGGCAGACCGCTACTGCGGCAGACCTCGTCAATATGGGTCGGCTCGGCGGACAACTGCTTCATTAGCAGCGATTCGGTGTCGGAAGCCGGTATAATCTCTTTCATCTCTATCTGGTGGGCTACGGCGGTCAGGTTCAGCTCCTCCAGAATGTCGGTGTAACCGCGCACCAGCTTGGCTCCTTCCTGGATAAGACGATTGGTCCCCCTGCTGACCGGCGAGAGAATACTGCCCGGAATAGCAAATACCTCCCGGTTTTGCTCTAATGCCATGTGGGCGGTAATCAAAGCTCCGCTGCTCTCCCCGGCTTCAACAGCCAGCACCCCCAGGCTCATCCCGCTCATTATGCGATTGCGCCTTGGGAAGTTATCGGCTCTGGGCTTGGTACCCAGGGGGTATTCACTTATAATGGCTCCCTGCTGCATAACGCGGCGCGCCAGATTAGCGTTCTCAGCGGGGTAAACGATATCAAGCCCGCAGGCGAATATGGCGATAGTCCTGCCGCCGGCTTCAAGGGCGGCATTGTGGGCGACCGAGTCAATACCTTTAGCCAGGCCGCTGACAATGGTGATTTTACTGCGGGCAAGGTCGGTAGCTATTTCCTCCGTTACCTGTTTCCCGTAGACGCTGGCCCGGCGTGTACCCACCACCGCCAGGCACCACTCATCCTCGGGGAGCAGGGAACCCCTGACATAGAGTATCGGCGGGTAATCGTAGATTTCCTTGAGGCGGGGTGGGTAATCAGCGTCGTGCCAGATCAGCACCTTCACGCGGTAGCGCTCCAGCTTCTCCATCTCGTACTCCAGGGAGATTTTGGGGCGCCAGGAAGTGATGGCGCGTATCACGCCCCTGTCCAGACCGGCCTGTTTTAAGTCGGACGGGGAAGCCTGCCAGGCATCCTCAAGGCTGTCAAAGAAGCTCTCAAGCTGGCTGAACCTGACCCGCCCGATGCCCGGTATGAGGCTGAAGCCCACCCGGTATTTAATGTCCTTACTGGTCATATCAAAGCAATTCTAACATAGCGGCAGGCGGGTGACAATTAAGAGGGTGTTGGTGGAACTCCATACAGGCAAATTCTTGCTGCCCCTAATCAAGGGAGTAGTCTGATTAATTCAATGTTGTAGTCCAGCTTCTTTCAGAATGTAACGCATGAATTCCTGTGTTTCCTGAACGTCTCCAGGTGGCTCTCCATAGTGCCACGCTGTGGCTTGATTGATAAGCCTAGCCCATTTCCTGTCTGATCTTGCTATTACCCACTCCGCTGAACGTTGTTTTGACGCAACAGTTCCGTGCTCCAATGTATACAAAGCGCGACACATCATAAGAACTACGAACGGCTGGTATCCCGTACCAGAGAACAAGTCGGGGTTGTAAAGCCAAGGAGTCCACACATCGCGCAGTAAAGATAATACAGCTTTTCGTAATTCTTCTGGTTTCACAGGATCAATTAAAGTATCTAAGGATGGACCAGCTATTACCACACCACTGTTATATAGGATATAGCGGTTTATTACCCAATCAATGTCATGGCGGACAACCTGAAACTTACCCTCATTAATCATAGGACATGCTGGACTGGTTGGGCTGTACATACGCATTGCATCTATTGGTACATATGAGCCCTCCAGCTTTGTCGCCCATTCAAGACCGCTTTCATAGATACGTGCGTGCATGGTCTCTAAATCTGAGATAAGATTATTGGGTAACTCACCACTGGTGACCACGAGAAAGTCGATATCGCTACGACTAGGGTCAAACTCACCACTGGCGAGAGAACCATAAAGGTACATACCAATGAAGTAATCACCTAAGACAACTCGCACGTTATCAAGTAAGGTCTGCAGTACCAAATTAACGTCTTGATATGGTGTTGGTATGCTGTTATTGTCTGCGTTCAATCCAATCCTCTCTCAGGAAGCTAAATATCGTGTGAACTCTCGTTTATTAATACATACGGAGGATTGATTATACTTCAGGTGAAAGCGTTTCGCAACGAGCTAAATTAAAGGCCATTAAGGGAAATGAAGCATAAGGGGAAAATAGTGGCGGAGAGGGTGGGATTCGAACCCACGGTAGCAAAAGCTACACGCGCTCTCCAGGCGCGCCTGATAGGCCACTCCAGCACCTCTCCGTAATACGTGATAAGGCCGCTTATATTCTATTATTTTACTGAATGGCGGAGAGGGTGGGATTCGAACCCACGCTCCGCAAACGCGGAGACCGCTTTTCGAGAGCGGCACCATCAACCACTCGGACACCTCTCCACGGCCTTGGTAATTATACCACCTTTTTCTCCGGGACAGGATAGAATTAAAGCAGGCCCCTGTAGCTAAAGTATGCGCCGAGGAAGAATAAGACTATCAGGGCACAGTTCCACCAGCTTAACCGGAAAAATCGCCTTGGCTTGAAATGAAGCCCCACAATAAACAGCCCCGTCATCAGTATTACCACGAGGGCGGTAATGAGGTGGCTTTCCGATACATGAGCCAGCACCGGGCCCTTTGTGTAAAACAGGTCGTCTACTGAAATAATAGTCATATTAAACAGGTTGCTGCCTATCATATTAGCTACGGCCATATCCATGGCACCTATTCTCGCGGCGGTGAAGGAGACAGTGATTTCAGGCAGGCTGGTAGTGAAAGCAAGAAAGATGCTGCCCACGAAGCTTTTTCCCAGATTGGTGACCTCGGCTATCTCCGCACCAATCATCGCCAGCCAGATTCCAGCGCCTATGACAAAGGCAGCCGCTATACCAAAATAGATATAGACTTTCTTAAGAGACACCTCCCCATAAGCCGGCTCAGGCACCTGCGGGGAGGGGTGACTCCGCTCAAAGCGGAAGAGCACCCTCATAAAAACGGCGTACAGGATGATGAGGAGGGGGGTATACCATCCTATCCAACCTATGCCCATGGTTGAAAACCGACTGCTGACAAAGATAGAAACGGCAACCACCAGGACCAGACACAGGCTAAACCACCCCGTCACCCGGTGGCCCAGGCTGGTTACTTTTGGCATGACGCCGTTACGGAAGGCCATATCAAGCAGGGCCAGGTTTAAAAGGTTAAAGCTGTTGGCACCAAGCAGGTCGCCAATGGTCAAATCGGGTTCGCCAACTATGGTAATAGCGCTTATCCCGGTGAAAAGTTCCGGCAGTGATGTAACCACGGCGAGCAGAACAACCCCGACCCACATCCCACCAATCCCGGTCTTATTGGCAATAACGTCCCCGTATCTTGCTACCGCTCTCCCCGAGAAGAAAATAATCAGGACACATAAAACAAACTTCAGCCAGATTAAGACCAAGGCAAACTCCTTTAACAAGCTACTTTATTGGTATTGCGGAGAATTGTCAACGCTCCCTGCGATTGGGCATAGACAGTTGACTCAATCATTTCTCTGGAGTAGTATTCAGTCAGTTAATTATACAAGTTCACTTATTTAATGTCACTCGTCATCTTGGGCAAAATAAGTAATTATTAGGGCGAATCTAAACATCTAGCCACCGGAGGGAGTCCATGTTATCTAGATGCCGATACCTGCTCTGGATTACCTGGCGGAGGATAGTGAACCGCCCCGTGTTATCTATCCTCTTACTGTTAGTATTAGTCTACGTTGGTGCTGCCGTAGTTATCATGGTATTCGAGGATATTGGGTTCGGAGAAGCCACCCTGGAAATATTCCCCACCTTCCTTGGCGAATTAGGCATAATAGAGAGTCCCTATCTGGCTGTCCAGATTTGCAATGTAATCGGCATGTTAGTGAGTATTACCTTCCTGGCTATCGTTACCGCCAAAATCACAAGCATGCTCGTTGAGTACATAAGGAGAGGAGGAAGTATGGCTAAGAGAGTTCGCTTTTCAGGTCACACCATAATCTGCGGCTGGAATTTTCAGGGGGAGCGAATAATTGAAGAGCTCCTATCGGCTAATGTGATGCAGCAGCAAGGAATTGTGATTCTAACCGATAGTGAAGAACGACCGATAAAGGATGAGAGGGTTGAGTTCATAAAAGGTGACCCCAGTCAGGATGAAAACCTGATTCGGGCCGGGGTGATGAATGCTCACAGTGTTATCGTACTTACAGACCTTGACAAAGGGGTCAACGAGGCTGATGCTGAAGCCCTTATGGTTACGCTGGCAGTTGAATCTCTAAACCGGGAAGTCCACACCTGTGTGCAAATCATGAACTCGGCTAACCGTATGCACCTGGAACGCGCCCACACTGACGAAATTATTTGCCTTGACCAGCTGGGGGGCAACCTTGCCGTTGCTTCAGCCCTGAACCACGGTGTTTCGCGTGTGGTATCGGAATTGCTGACCTTTAATGTAGGCAGTGAGCTTTACCGCTACGATAAAGAGCTCCCCGATACGCTGGTTGGAAAGGAGTTTGCCGAAGCCGTACAAACCCTATCACAGCGGCGTATGATACTTCTGGCTATTGAAACCGATTACTCTGAAGAATTAAGGCAGCAACTAAGCGGTGATACCGTATACAGGTTGATAGAAGAGAAGCGGGCAATGATGGTTAACCCGCAGTCCCGCTACGAAATCCGCCAGGGTGATGCTCTCTTTGTAATCGCAGAATCAGAACCGACCGAACTCTAAAAACTGCTTTGCTTAGTCATAAAATATTGCAGGTCATCCCCTTTGACTTTTAGAGCACTTCTGGTTATAATATGACTTTGAAATCGTTGTTTTCAATCAACTAATGTATATGAGAGGCGATAAGCCTTCTTTATATATAACTCCTCATAAATCTTTGGAAAGGTGTGACCATGTCTGCAAAAGAAATGTCAAGTAGTGTAGAAGCTATTGAGGTCGAAGCCGAAAAGATACTTAAAGAAGCTCAGAGCAAGACTAATGCTATTCTCCTTAAAGCAAATGATGAGGCCGGCAAGATACTCTCCGCCAAGTTGTCTGCGGACGAAGTTAAAAAGGAGTGCGAGCAGATTATAAAGCAGGCCAGGGAAGACGCTGATAAAAAGGTTAAGGAATCCAAGACCCAGGCTTCTAAAATAAAAACCAATATTGAAAAGAAGTCGGAGAAAATTACAGGGCGTATAGTAAGTGATATCACTGGAGCGGACCTGAAATGATACCCCTATTCCTCAGTAATCCTGAGTCTATGGTCAAAGTCAGGGTAGTAACAATAAAAGATGACTCGGAGAAAACGCTTAAAACTTTACATAAAATTGGGGCGCTTCATATTGAGGAAAGCAAAGAATTAAGACCTATTGACAGAGCAGCAATTGAACATGAGCAAGAGGAAGTCGGTGAGCTATTAACCTTCGTTAATAATGTGTTAGTTCACATACCACAAAAGGAGCAGGTATCTCTGGATGAAGATATTGAAGTAATCTATACCAGACCCTTTGGTGAGATTAGTGGAGAAGTAAGAACATTATACAATAAGGTTAACAAGCTATATGAGAGAATCGTCAAACTTGACGAGGAAGCTCAGCAGTTAGCAGAACTAAAGGGATATCTTGAACCTCTTGCCGAACAAGCGGACCTTAGACTAGGAGACCTGAGATTTTCCGGCGATTACCTCTTTTCTAATGTCTTTGTTGTTTCCAGCGAGATGTATGAGACCCTTCATGATAAGCTTGAAAGCTACCTGTTTGAAAATATTGTTACCACTATAGAAGGCGAGACCATTATCCATGCGGTGGCTAAAGTTAAAGACCAGGAGACTATAGAATCTCTGGTTACTGATGCCGGAGGCAAAATTTTACAGATACCGGATGAGGATTTAACCCTAGAGGACTTCCTTAAAACAACCGGCAGCAAGATTGGCAGTCTTGAAGAGGAGATAACAAAACTTCGTGAAGAACTTCAAGAGAAGTCAAGGGAAGACTTAAACAGAATTGCCCTTCTGCGTGAAGCGTTGGCAGCGGAAAGTGAAAGGCTTTCGGTTTTAGAAAAGGCTACCGAAGCTAAGTATGTGACCTTAATTGAGGGGTGGATTCCGGAAAGTGCTGCCGAGACCGCGTTCTCGGAAGTCAGAGAAAATATAGATTATGTATTTATTGACACCCGCGAGCCAGAAAAAGAAGAGGAGCCTCCCACTAAACAGAGTAATATCAGAGGAATCAAGCCATTTCAGGCTATAGTAAACCTGTTTGCTCTCCCTAAATACAGGGAGAAGGACCCTACTCCTATAGTGGCTTATTCCTTTGCCCTGTTCTTTGGCATCATGGTGTGTGACGTAGTGTATGCCCTGGGAATTATACTCCTCGCTAAATTCCTCCTGGGCAAATTTGTTGATGACCCTAAATCGGACAACTTTAAGCTCTTCCAGAGGTTAATTTATATCTGTGGTGGCGTTGCTCTCATTGGTGGAGTGCTTACAGGGCAGTACCTGGGCGATATTTATGCAATCTTTGGCTTTGAAGCTTTTCCCCTTGTCCAGGGGGTTAAGGACCTTCTGCAAGACCCGGTGTCATTCATAATCCTGGCACTTGGAATCGGCTTTATCCATGTCAACATAGGCCATATAATAGCCTTCGTCAACGGGATAAAGGAGAGGAACAAGGCTTTGATACTCAGTAAGGTCGGCCTGTTTCTCCTTGAGATTGGCGTACCGACAATTCTTCATTCTCTGCTGGGTGTTAATATACCAGGATTCACACCGCAAATTTACTCTATCCTGCTATATTGCATGGCTGGCGGGGTCGTATTAATCGCGGTGTCAAGCATAATGCAGAGCGGGGGTCTGGGAGCCATTCTCTGGCTTTTTGATATCACCGGGCTTCTGGGTGATGTCATGTCCTACGCCCGGCTAGCCGGAGTTGGTTTAGCTACATTCTATTTAGCCTCTACTTTCAATATGATGGCCGGTTTATTCGGTGAAATAATACCCGGCACAGCCGGTGTTATCATCGGCGGCATTATGGGTGTTGTAATCGTCGTTTTCGGGCATGTGATTAACATGGTACTTACCGCTATTACCGGTTTTATGCACTCCCTCAGGTTATGCTTCGTGGAATTCCTGTTCAAGTTTTATGAAGGGGGAGGTAGAGAGTATAGTCCATTCAAATTAAGG
Organism: uncultured Dehalococcoidales bacterium; assembly: GCA_964598825.1. GTDB lineage: Bacteria > Chloroflexota > Dehalococcoidia > Dehalococcoidales > JAUXAP01 > JAUXAP01. The sequence continues at coordinate 14,691 of CAZRDI010000001.1, read as the reverse complement.
AGACGGGCAACCGTATCCATAGCAACAAAATCTTAGGAGGAGGCAAAAATGTTATTTGACCCAGCATCTTTAGCAACTTTTGGTGGTGCCATAGCTTTGGCAGGAGGTTTATTAGGTTCTTCAATAGGTATAGGTATCGCCGGCTCAGCGGGAGCCGCTACCTTATCTGAAGAGCCGGGGCAGTTCAGGAATGTAATTATATTTGCATCTCTGCCAATGACCCAGACCTTCTACGGACTGATAGTATTTATACTTATTCTCACATCGGTTGTTCCTAACATGCCGATTGAAGGTGGTGCTGGTTTTGCTGTAATTGGCTGCGGGGTTGTAACTGCGGCTGCAGAACTATTTTCAGCAATATACCAGGGTCATGTGTGTGCCGCTAGCATATCACTCCTGCCCAAGACAAAAGGCAAGATACTGACCAACGGTGTTATGCTGGCCGTGTTCGTAGAGCTTCTCGGTGTACTCGGCCTGGTGTTCTCGATAATGGCATTAACAATGTTAGGACTAATGTAAGGACAGATTGCAAATGGGTATGGAAAAAATAAGCGAAGCTATTCTGGACAAGGTGAGAGCAGAAGCCAGGGATATAGTAAAAGACGCCGAGGAGAAGGCAAAGGAAAGAATAGCGAAAGCTAAGAAGCAGCAGGAAGCCAGACTTGAGGAAGAGAAACGCAAGCTCGTAGAACAAGCCAAGGGTGAGGCAGCCCGAATCATGGCTCAGGCTTCCATAAAGGCTCGTCAGGAGCTGTTAGTCGTTAAGACCGGAATGATTGACGAGATAATCGGTAAAGTGAAAAAGGCCTTGTCCGATTCCACCGGTGGTAAAGTCTCATCCTTGAACCTGGTTAAAGAAGCCCTCAGCACGCTTGAGGTTGATAAAGCCAGGGTTTACGTTGCGCCTAAAGATGTAGCCGCCATGCAAAAACTCATCAAAGAAGATAAGGAATTGGCCGGTAGGGTAATGGAAGTCAAAGAGTTCAATTGCACGGGAGGGGTTATAATCGAGGACGCTGATGGGAAAATCAGGATAGATAATACCTATGATACCAGACTCGAGACATTGCTGCCTCAGATTTTGCCTGAGATAAGCAAAGACCTTTTTGGAACTGAATAGGAGTTAACCTTGCCAAACGCGGGATATGCATTTACATCGGCTTACCTGAAAGGTGAGGAGGCCAGGTTTGTGACCTCCAGCCACGTTGATGGTATGTCAAAAGCATCCAGTGTTCAAGACGCGCTGGAAATTGTCAGAGAGACCGATATAGGCAGTTACCTTGAGGGTATGTCTGTTAAAACCTTTGATGACCTGGATAAATACCTATGGACTTACCTGGGCGAATGTCTGGAGCGTCTGGAGTGGTTCAAGACCGTGCCATCCGAGATACGCAAGATACTGGAGGCATACGTAATAAAATATGATGTCTTAAACATCAAAGCGGCTTTGATGGCTATCTCAAGCGGTAAGAAAGCCAGTTTGCTACCAATAGGTAATATTCACAATAGTGGATTACTGGATGAACTTTCCAGTGCCGAGAGTGCGAGCAGCATTATAGAATTACTTAACAAGTGTAAGCTGGGGACTTATGCCGAAATCCTGACGGGATACAATATAGACGAAGGGGTACGGGCAAGACGCCTGACCGAAGTTAAGTTAGATGAGGAATACTACAGGAGCTTATTGAAGGTTGCAGAAGGTGTTAAGAATGGTGCCATACTTTCTCAAGCATTCGGTACTATGATAGACATGATAAACCTGCAAATTATACTGAGAGCAATAATTAATAACATGGGTGCTGAAGCGGCTGAATATATGCTCAGTGGTGGATATATTATTTCCGATACCGTTGCTAAGGATTTAATATCGCTTAAATTAAGTGATATACCCGGCAGACTGGAGCATACTCAGTACCATAATGTGGTAGAAGAAGTAGTAAGCAGCTACGATAGAACCAAGAGCGTCACTGTTGTTGAAGAAGTCATTGAAAAACATAAGTTCAGGTTGAGCAAGGAGACGCTGTCACCGAGAATATTGTCTCCGCTAATGGTAGCCTGGTACTTAATCCTTAAAGAGCTAGAAATACGAAACTTAAGACTGATTATAAAGGCGATGTTTGATAATAGACCCATAGAAGAGATAAAGGATTATCTGGTATTTGCATCATGAGTCTTATTAACAATCTAAATGTAGCTATTATAGGAAACGAAGACCTGGTTAACGGGATGAGGTTAGCCGGTGTAACACGATACCATGTCATAGAGGATGAGCATGATGTTGAGGAAAGTGTCAGAAAGGCTCTAACCAACCTGATAAGCGAGCCTGATATTGGCATAATAGCGATACAGGAAGACTATGCGCAGCATGTCTTGGACCTTATAGAACATGTCAAAGAAGATAAGAGATTAACGCCGGTAATCATAGAGGTTCCATCCAAATATGGCACGAAATACAAGGATGTCACCGGATATTACAAATCCTACGTCAGAAAGTTTACGGGTTTTGAGATAGAAATCTAAGTGCGTGTTACGGAGGTAATAAATTATGGGTAAGGTATGGAGGGTCTCGGGCCCCTTGGTTATAGCTGAGGATATGCTAGGAAGCCAGGTCTATGAGATTGTTGAGATAGGGGAAGAAGGCATTATTGGAGAGGTAATAGGCCTGGAGGAAGATAAAGCCATAATTCAGGTCCACGAGGATACCCAGGGGTTACAAGTCGGTGAAAAGGTTAGAGAGACAGGAGCGATTTTAACCGTGGAGCTGGGGCCGGGAATCGTGGGGTCTATTTATGACGGACTTCAGAAATCCCTGACCGACCTTATGCGAGAGGGTTTCTTTCTAAAGCGCGGCGCCAAGTCGTTTGCCCTGCCGCGGGACAAGAAATGGCAATTCACGCCTACAGTCAAGGCCGGGGATAAGGTTGGTGGGGGAGACATCATAGGTACTGTTCCCGAGACGCATCTTATAGAGCATAGAATAATGGTGCCCATAGGGGTTGAGGGTGTGATAAAGGAGATACGCAAGGGCGATTTCACCATTGAGGAACCTATAATGCGTATAGAGCAGGATGGTGAGGTTAAAGAGATTACCATGATGCAGAAATGGCCGGTCAGAAAACCGCGGCCCTACAAGGACAGGTTTGACCCGTCAAGGCTGCTGGTTACCGGCATGCGGATTCTGGATTATATGTTCCCTCTGGCGCTCGGCGGCAAAGCAGCCGTGCCCGGTGGTTTCGGTACCGGTAAGACCGTTACCTTACAGCAGTTAGCCAGGTGGGCCCAAACGCAGCTCAATATCTATGTCGGTTGCGGGGAGAGAGGCAACGAGATGGCTGATGTGCTCTACAGCTTCAAAGAGCTCAAGGACCCGGCAACAGGCAGGCTGTTACAGGAGAAGGAGGTCTTTCTGGCTAATACCTCCAATATGCCAGTGGTGGCGCGTGAAGCCAGTATCTTCGTAGGCGTCACTCTGGCCGAATACTACCGTGATATGGGCTATGACATTCTACTTGTTGCCGATTCAACCTCAAGATGGGCTGAAGCCATGAGAGAGATAGGCGGTAGACTTGAAGAGATGCCGGGCGAGGAAGGTTTCCCGGCATATATGGGCTCACGGCTGTCATCATTTTACGAGAGAGCCGGACTGGTTGAATGCCTGGGCAAGCCCGAAAGAAGAGGGTCAGTAACAGTAGCCGGCGCAGTCAGTCCCCCCGGTGCCGATTTCAGTGAGCCGGTTACCCAGAACACCATCAGGATAGTGGAGGCTTTATACTCTCTGGATGTTGCGCTGGCAAACAGGAGACACTTCCCGGCAATAAACTGGCTTACCAGCTACAGCCTTTATGCCGAATCGGTTAAAGAGTGGTGGTCCGAGATTGACCCTGAGTGGGCGGATACAAGAGCCGTCGCTCTGAAAATCTTACAGCAAGAGGCTGAGTTAGAGGAGATTGTAAGGCTCGTAGGTCCGGAAGCCTTGCCTGAAGGAGACAAGTTACTGCTTCTGGTATCAAGGATGATACGTGAAGACTTTCTCATGCAGAGCGCTTATCATGAGATTGATACCTATTGCCTGCCCGCCAGAGCTCAGCTAATGCTCAAGACTATAATCAAGTTTTATGAGCTAACCAGGGAGATGTTAGAGTCAGGAGTAACTGTTGCCGAAATCCGTTCATCTCCGATGGTGTATAGAATATCCAGGATGAAGGACATACCCAATGATGTGTTTGAGCAGAGAATTAAAGAGCTGTGGTCAGAGATGGAATCAACTCTAGTAGCTCGCAAAGGAGGAGTCTGATGACAGAACCTTCACTTTTTATAAGAGAAACAAAGGCTATCAAAAGAGCCAAGGGCTCCCTGCTAATAGCTGAGAGTATCCCGGGAGTGAAGTTTAACGAGATTGTTGACGTCATCCTATCAACAGGTGAGGTGAAGCGCGGTCAGGCAATAGACATCAGTAAAGAAGCGACTGTTATTCAGGTGTTCGGTGGAGTCAGCGAAGTAGACCTCCGTGACAGCAAGTTAAGGTGCAGAGGCGAGACTCTAAGGCTGCCCGTATCCGGCGACATCTTAGGCAGGATTTTTAATGGAATGGGAGAGCCTATGGATGGGGGGCCGCCTGTAGTTCCTGAAGACTACATGGACATAAACGGGCAACCTATGAACCCGGCAAGCCGTGAACCCCCCGCCGAGTTTATTGAAACCGGCATCTCGGCTATAGACGGTCTGAATGCTCTGGTCAGGGGTCAGAAGCTGCCTATATTCAGCGGCTCGGGACTGCCACATAACCGAATCGTAGCCCAGGTAATCAGACAGGCTACAGTGAAGGGAAAGGCGGAAAAGTTTGCCATCGTCTTTGGTGCCGTTGGTGTGAGCTATGACGATGCCGCCTTCTTTATGAAGAACCTTGAGGAGACGGGTGCCAGAGAGAGGACGGTAGCTTTCATTAATACTGCCTCCGACCCCGTTATCGAGCGCATATCAACGCCCAGATTAGCCTTAACCGCCGCTGAGTACCTGGCTTGGAGCCAGCACATGCATGTGCTGGTTATCCTCACCGATATGACCAACTACTGCGAAGCCCTCCGTGAGCTTTCAGCAATGCGTGAAGAGATACCCTCAAGGAGAGGATATCCGGGTTATATGTATACTGACCTGGCAACGATGTACGAGAGAGCAGGCAGGATATTCGGGGTGGAAGGCTCGGTAACCATCATGCCTATCCTGACCATGCCCGACGATGACATCACGCACCCCATCCCCGACCTTACCGGTTACATAACCGAGGGCCAGATTGTGATTTCAAGAGACCTGGAAAGAAAGGGTATATACCCACCGATAGACGTATTCCTGTCACTTTCACGGATGATGAAAGAGGGTATCGGCCCCGGCAAGACCAGAGAGGACCATAATAACGTCTTCATGCAGTTGTATGCTACTTACGCCGAAGGTATCAGCCTGAGAGAAATATCAACTATCATAGGTGCTGAAGCGCTGAGTGATAGAGACAAGGTATACCTGGAGGTTGCCGATAGATTCGAGAGGGAATTCATATCTCAGGGTGAGACTCAGAAGAGGACGGTAGAAGAAACACTGGATACAGGCTGGAACCTGTTCTCAGCACTGCCTGAGGAGGACCTGAAGTTAGTAAGTGAAGAACTGATAAAGAAATACCTCCCGAAGTATAAAGAAAAGACTTAAAAAGGGAAAATGGCACAACTGATAAAAGTCAGACCAACTAAGATTGAGCTGATAAAGCTGAGGCGACGCCTTTCTCTGGCCTCCAGGATACAAAAGATAGTGAAAGACAGGCTGTCAATACTAATGCTGGAGTTCCTGCAACTGGCGAGAGAGACGGTGGAAGCCAGGAAAGAATTACTGGACGGCTTCGCCGAAGCCTACAAGGCATTATCGACCACTGCCGGATATCATGGCTACATAGCCCTGGAAAAGGAATTCACCGCCAGCGAGAAGACTTTAGAAATCATCAGCGGTTCAAGGAATGTAGCCGGGTCAAGAATTCCCTCCTTCGAGCTGAAAGAAACCAAAGAGGCAGCGAGGGGATATAGTCTGGTTGATACCTCATCATGGTTGGACCAGACAGCACAGCTATCCGAAAAATGCCTTAAAGCTATCATCGCACTGGCTGAACTACAGAGCGGTCTTGAGCTGCTGGGAAAGGAAATAAACAGGACGAAGAGGATAGTCAACGCCTTGGAATACCTGATAATCCCCAGTTTGCAAGTGACCATCAGGTTCCTGTATATGAAGTTTGAGGAGAGAGACCGGGAAGAGAAATCACGATTGAAACGGGTAAAGGTACTGCTTGAACAGAAATAGACAGATGCCTAATGAATTGTCTTACCAGAGAATACTTCAAGAATACCTGAAAGACGAACTCAGGGTATTAAACGCTCACTTACCCTGTGCGCAAAAGTCCCTGTCAGAGTTGCTGGGTGAGGAATATCCTAATGTAGTTTGCAATGACGGTACTGCACACCTCTTCAAAAGGAAAGAGCTGGAGTATCTGGCCAGCATGACAGATACTGATGAACAACAGATATTATTACTACCTATGCTTATAGAGGTGCATCCGGGGCAGAATGAAATGGCAATAATATGCCAGGGAGAGGTAGAAAAGAAAGTCATCTCCAAAATTCTTGATATGCCCATCACTGTAAAGCAAAACAGGATTACAATATACAAGCCACAGTTAGCCCTGCTGAGAAAACCACTAAAAACAACGACGCAGTATCTATTTTCCCCCAAAGGCCTCGCATAATCTATCCCCAACGTGGCTACTGCCACTATTGCAGATTCTATGCTATTCTTAATTGTTCTTGTTAGCGGTAGTGCGCAGGAGAGAACACCAACAAGGGCAAGGAGCCGAATTAAATGGTAAGGTTGGCAAGAGAAGAGGCAACGGTAACACGGAAAGAACTCACTATTTATCTAGCTATAATCGTCTGTGCCGGCGCTCTGCTCTTCTATCTGTTACAGGATACGAGACAGGCTATTGCGGCTACCATTTTCCTGGCTACTGTTATCGGCACTCTTATGTTCTGGAGATTTAGGATAGCTATTGGCTTTCTGGGTTTGGTTTTACTACTCCTCACCAGAACTGTGACTCTCTCTGAAGCTATCGGCTTCATGGACTTAGAAGTCATCCTCTTCTTGGTGGGGATGATGGTGATTATGGGGCAGTTGAGACACGCCGGGTTCTTCCGATGGTTTGTGGCTAAGGGACTAAAATTTTGTAGATTTAAAGCTCAATTACTTATAATTATCATCTTGCTGTTGGCCAGTGTGATGGCAGCCCTCGTAGATGAAATGACCTCAATGCTTTTTACCACGGCGCTGGTGCTTGACCTCTGCGACTACTTTGGGATAAACCCGGTGAAATATATCATATCAATTATATTAGCCACTAACATTGGCAGCTCATGGATTGCCCAGGGGAACCCAATAGGGATTCAAATTGCTCTCAGTTCGGGCCTGACTTTTGAGAACTTCGCGCAATGGGCTTTACCGGTAGGAGTGTTCTCACTCTTCTGCCTCATACCGATAATCTTGTTCTGGTTAAGAAGTGACCTCCGTCTGCTGAACAAGAATATCGAATTTAAATCAGAGGGGAGTATGGCTGATTTTCTAGATGAATGGGCAAGGCTCAAGGATAAAAGGCTTTTTATTGGTAGTGTGGCTCTATTCCTGGTAGTCGTGGTTTTTCTCATCTTCGATTACTGGTTGGAGCTCTGGCTCGGATTTGAAACTAACACGATACTTGTCGTCACCGCACTGTGCGGGGCGGGAATAATAAAGCTCTGGCAATGGCGCCACGCCTTAGAATATCTGGAGAGGGATGTCGATTGGAGAACACTGATATTCCACCTGCTTTTATTTGCCAAAACCGGCTGCCTCCAGTATGTCGGACTCACCACCAGGATTGCCGGTTCCATACTCAATATGACCAGTGGTTACGGCACCTCCATTGTGATGATGACAATTCTAGGCACTTCGGGGCTTCTCTCAGCAGGCCTTGATAATGTGGTTGTAGTGGCATTATTTATTCCCACTGTTCAAACCCTGGCTGTCCAATTAAATACCCAAACGCTTTGGTGGGCGCTTCTCTTTGGCAGCTGTTATGGCGGCAACCTGACCATGGTCGGTTCCACAGCTAATATTCTAGCCCTGGGTGAAATGGAGAGAAAGACAGGCCATTACATGACCCTGGGTTACTGGCTAAAGATTGGTCTGTTCGCCTCATTAGTACCGATGGCAATCGGAATAGGAGCACTACTGATTTTCGGCTAAACTCCGCTGCCTGTTGTTTTCCTATTCACTAGGGGAGTATACTTCTAGTATAGAAAGCTGGTACAAATGCCAGGGTCCGAAAAAACTAAAACAGCAGGGTTAGGAACAGCAAGAGATTTCATTATCTACGGGGGGATAATCTGTGCCGTTGGCGTCCTGCTCTTCTACCTGCTGAGAGATGTAGGACAAACTCTAGCCGCCGTCACTTTTCTAGCCACCGTTCTCGGCACCCTCATGTTCTGGAAATTCAGGGTAGGCATTGCCTTTCTGGGTCTGGTCCTGCTGCTGTTCACCAGAGCTATTGACCTGCCGACAGCCATTGAGTTCATGGAGCTTGATGTCATTCTATTCCTGGTAGCAATGATGGTGATTGTCGGCGTATTGAGACAATCCGGCTTCTTCCGCTGGCTGCTGGTTAAAGGACTAAGGCTTACCAGATTTGAGCCTCTCTGGGTACTGGTGGGCCTACTGGTCCTGGGCGGTGTGATGGCAGCCCTGGTAGATGAAGTAACCTCAATACTATTTACCTCAGCGCTGGTGCTTGAACTCTGCGACCATCTCGGCATAAACCCGGTAAAATATATTATATCCGTTGTGCTAGCCACCAATATCGGCAGTTCATGGACTGTTCTGGGCAATCCGATAGGCATTCTGATTGCATTCAGGTCAGGGTTGAGCTTTGAAGACTTCCTGGTATCGGCGATGCCGGTGGGGGTGATATCACTACTTTGTCTTATAGGCATGGTCATAATCTGGCATATAAAGGACTTCTCCGAGCTCAGAGAGATATTTAAGTTGCAATTAGCCACCGGTGGAGCCCGTGACCAGGCAGCCGATGCCGGCGTGCGTTTCCTTGACGAGTGGGCAAAGATTAAGGACAAGAAGCTTTTCATCGGTGGTGTGACCATATTCGTTCTGGTTATTATTTCCCTGGCTATTGACCACAGGCTGGAGCTCTGGCTTGGGCTTGAACCCAATACACTGCTCTTTGCCACGCCAATCCTCGGGGCAGGGGTAATAATGCTGTGGCGGCGAAGTGAAGCCCGGGAATATATACAGAGAGACGTTGACTGGTGGACACTGGTATTCTTCATGTTTCTGTTCGCTGAAGCCGGCTGCCTTCAATACATCGGCATTACTGACCGTATTGCCGATGCTATGCTCCACCTCTCTGCTAATACCAATCCCCAAATTCCTGTAGTGCTAATGCTGTGGATTTCCGGGTTCTTTTCGGCGATAGCCGATAATGTAGTGGTGGTGGCGGGGCTTATCCCGGTAGCCCAGGCTCTCTCCACAGGGCTGGGCACTGCAGCACCGTGGTGGGCGCTTCTCTTTGGCGGCTGCTATGGTGGCAACATGACAATGATAGGCTCCACGGCTAATATTGTGGCTCTAGGTGTGCTGGAGAGGAAAACAGGTCACTTAATAACACTTGGCTACTGGCTCAAGATAGGTTTACTTGCCTCGCTGGTACCAATGGCAATCGCGACGGGAGCACTGCTAATCTTCGGCTAAATCCAGCTACTACGGGTTGCCTTTTTCTTCATAATCAGGTATCATATTTAGAACTGTACCTAATTGCCCCTGTAGCTCAGACGGATAGAGCACCAGCCTCCGGAGCTGGGTGCGGGCGTTCAAGTCGCCCCAGGGGCGTTTCAAACCAGAGGAGACCAGAGTGATAGATGTAATTAATCTTATTGAAATCAGATGGCATGGTCGTGGCGGTCAAGGCGCGGTTACTTCCGCCGAGCTACTCGCGCAGGCAGCTATAAGCGAGGGTAAATATGCGCAGGCTTTCCCCAGTTTTGGTCCAGAAAGAAGAGGAGCACCCGTCCTCGCCTTTGACAGAATAAGCAGTAAGGAACCTGTCAGGGTAAGAGCTGAAATTGCTGAACCTGATGTAGTAGTGGTGCTTGACCCCAATCTGCTGCGCATTGTAAATGTTACCTCAGGGCTTAAGAAAAGCGGGGTACTGATAGTTAACACCAAGAAATCAATCCAATCAATTGAATCCGAGTATGGGGGGGGCTGGAAAGTGGCTACAGTCGATGCTACCAAAATCGCCCGTGAGTTACTGGGGGTTCCTATTGTTAATACCACCATGCTTGGTGCCCTGATACGGACTACCGGCGTGGTTAAACTAGAATCTATGGACGAACCTATAAACCACCGCTTTGCGCGCCTGGGTGAAAGAAACATTAATGCTATGAAGAAAGCATTTGAGGAAACCCTGATAAAGGAGTGATGATAGTTGACTAAGAGTGAAGGTGAACTTACCTGGCAGGACTTAGAAATCGGCGCGATAGTAACTGAGCCGGGAAACGCCAGTCAATACCAGACGGGTTACTGGCGCTCTCAAAGACCGACCTATGAGCATAAGAGATGCATAAAGTGTGGACTCTGCCAGATCTTCTGCCCCGAGGGGTGCATTGTCCAGAACGCTGAGGGGTACTTTGAAGCAAACCTGTTCTATTGTAAGGGTTGCGGCATTTGCGCCAAGGAGTGCCCGACAAGGGTTATGACCATGGTTGAGGAGGAAGAGGAATAATGGCGAAAAGAACGGGAATAGAAGTATCATTAGCCATAGGTGAAATCTGTAAGATGGCTAATGTTGACGTAGTTGCCGCTTATCCCATTACTCCACAAACGCACATCGTTGAACATCTTGCTCAGCTGGTGGCTGACGGCGAGCTGGATGCCGATTTTATACCGGTTGAATCAGAACATTCAGCCATGAGCGCTTGCCTGGGGTCATCGGCAGTGGGTGCCCGTACCTTTACGGCTACGGCCGGTCAGGGACTGGAGCTAATGCATGAGGTACTTTACGTCGCCTCATCAATGCGGTTGCCAATTATTATGACAGTGGCTAACCGGGCTTTATCTGCACCGTTGAGCGTCTGGGGCGACCACTCTGACGCTATGGCGGTTCGCGATACCGGTTGGATTCAAATATTCACCGAAAACGGCCAGGAAGTTGCCGATAATGTGCTGTGTGCCTTCCGAATCGGTGAGGACTGCAGGGTTTTGCTTCCGGTTATGGTCCATCTGGACGGATTTCATCTCTCCCACGTGATTGAACCGATACTGTTCCCGGAGCAGAGCAAGGTCAATAAATTTCTACCCCCTAACCAGTACCCCCTCCCCCTGGATCCGGAGAAACCGGTAGCCATGGGAGACTTCGCACCGCCTATTATCTATATGGAGACAAAGTGGGCTCAGGAGGTTAATCTGAGGAATGCCAAAGAAATAATTATTGAATGCTGGAAGGATTTTGGCGATATCTTCGGGCGACATTACTCCCCCGTTGAATGCTATAAATGTGAAGGGGCTAAGACACTTCTATTAACCATGGGCAGCTTTAGTGAGACGGCAATGACAACCATAGACAAGATGAGAGGTGACGGCAAAGAAGTCGGACTGGTGAAACTCCGCCTGTGGCGCCCCTTCCCCTTTGATGAAATCCGCGAGGCGGTCAAGGGTGCTGAGGTTCTTGTTGTATTAGACAGAGCCCTTTCTTTCGGTGGTCCCGCGGGACCGGTCTGCTCCGAGATAAAGTCGGCCTTCTATAACGAAGCCAAAAAGCCGAAGATAGTCAGCTTCGTCGCCGGCCTGGGCGGTAGAGACATTACCGTGGCCGGATTTGAAGAGATAATTACAAAAGGCATAGAAATCTCGCAGAAGGGCAGCGAGAATGAGTTTGAGATATTCGGGGTAAGAGAATAATGAAAAACTATACTGTCTTTGCTCCCAGATTAGTAACTAAAAAGGAGAGTTTTGCCTCCGGGCACCGGGCTTGTATAGGTTGCGGTGAGGCTTTAGCCATGAGGCTGGCCGGTAAAGCACTGGGACGGAATATAATAGTCGCCAACGCCACGGGGTGTATGGAGATAGTCGCTTCGCAGATTCCCTACACCTCCTGGAACGTCCCCTGGATTCACACCCTGTTTGAAAATACGGCTGCCGTGGCGTCAGGTATAGATGCCGGACTAAAAACAATGATACGTAAAGGGACGCACGCTGACAAAGGCACCAGCATAGTGGCCATCGCAGGCGATGGTGGTACCAGTGACATCGGGTTGCAGGCACTATCCGGCGCCTTGGAGAGACGCAACAATCTCCTCTACCTATGTTTTGATAACGAAGCTTACATGAATACCGGAATTCAGAGGTCTTCAGCCACTCCATTCGGTGCATCGACTACCACTTCCCCGGCGGGTAAGATAAGCACTGGGCAGTATACCTGGAAGAAGAACCTGCCCGCTATTGTTGCTGCTCATGATATACCCTACCTGGCTACCGCCTGTCCCAGCTATCCCTTTGATTTAATGGACAAGGTGAAAAAGGGAGCGGCCGTTCAAGGCCCGGCTTATATTCATATTCTATCTGTCTGCCCCACTGGCTGGAGGTGCGCTACTGATTTAGCTGTCAGGTTAGGCCGACTGGCTGTGGAGACGGGAATATTCCCCCTGTACGAGGTAGAAGACGGTAAATACAAGCTGAACTATGAGCCTGCCAAACTCAGGCCTGTCAAGGACTACCTGAAGCTGCAGGGAAGGTTCAGACATCTATCCGAGGAACTGATAAAACAGATTCAGGATAGGGTGGTTAAGGAATACTACGAGCTTAAGGAGAAAACAGTATGACCACCGGGGCTAAACAATTGAAAGGGAAAATGGGGTCAATATTAGATGGCTATAAGCGCGACAAGAGCTTATTGGTATCCATTCTGCAGGACACCCAGTCAGAATATAACTATCTGCCCAGAGAAGCTCTATTGGAAGTGAGTGAAGGTTTAGATGTGCCGTTGAGTCGGGTATACAGCGTGGCTTCCTTCTTCAAATCTTTCAGCCTGAAACCGAGGGGACGTCACCTGATTAATGTCTGCTTGGGCACGGCCTGCCATGTCAGGGGAGCGCCTAGAGTTCTGGAAACAATTGAACGGGAACTCGGGATTAGTACGGGTGAGACGGACAAAGGCCTCAAGTTCACTCTGGAAACCGTTAACTGTGTCGGCGCTTGCGCACTGGGTCCCATAGTAATCGTTGACGGGGAATACTCCGGAGAGATGAAGACTGATAAGGTCAAACCTTTACTAGAGAATTACGACTGATAGACTACTATGAGAAAGGAACAAACATTGAACAGGCTAAGTTCCCCGGAGGAACTGGAAAAAGTAAGAGGGTCAATAATCGGAAGCCGTGACCCTCAGAAACCGTGCATAGTTATATGTGGCGGCACAGGCTGCGTTGCCCTGGGAAGCGGTAATGTTATCTCCGCCTTCAAGCAAGAAATGCAGAAACAGGGGCTGGACTCAAAGGTAGACCTCAGGGTAACCGGCTGCCGTGGCTTCTGTGAAAGAGGACCGCATGTCGTTATTCACCCCGAAGGCATTCTTTATCAGCGGGTGAAAGAGGCGGATGTGGCTGAGATTGTCTCCGAGGCGACGGGTAAAGGTGATGTAATTGACAGGCTGCTCTACGAGAACCCGGAAACGGGCAAGAAGATTGTCCACGAGAATGAGGTCCCCTTCTATGCCAGACAGGAGAGGCTCCTGTTAGCCAATAATGCCCGAATCGCCCCTGACAGCATTGACGACTATCTGGCTATAGGCGGCTACGCCGCGCTGAGTAAAGCCCTTCATAAAATGTCCCCCGAAGAGATAATAGAAGAGGTCAAACAATCCGGCTTGAGGGGGCGGGGCGGCGGGGGATTCCCAACGGGTAGAAAATGGGAAACCTGCCGTCAGGTAGAGGGCGACACCAAATACGTGATATGTAACTGTGATGAGGGTGACCCGGGTGCCTTTATGGACAGGAGTCTGATGGAGGGTAATCCTCACTCTGTCCTGGAGGGAATGGTAATTGGAGCCTATGCCATCGGTGCTCACCAGGGATACATCTATGTCCGTGATGAATATCCCCTGGCGGTTAAACATGCCCAGGAAGCTATCAGACAGGCAGAGGAATACGGGCTGCTGGGCAAGAATATTCTGGGCTCCGAGTTTGATTTCACCGTAAAGATAAATAGAGGCGGTGGAGCCTTCGTCTGCGGCGAGTCAACGGCGTTAATGGCTTCTCTGGAAGGCAAGGTGGGCGAACCCAGAGCAAAATACGTCCACACTGCCGAAAAGGGTCTGTGGGACAAGCCCACCAATCTCAACAATGTGGAAACCTGGGCAAACGTCCCCCTGATAATCAACAACGGCGTTGACTGGTATACAAAGATAGGCACAGAAGGCAGCAAGGGAACCAAGATTTTCTCTCTGGTAGGCAAGGTTAACAATACCGGGCTGGTTGAAGTGCCCATGGGAATGACGCTTCGAGAGGTTACTTTTGATATCGGTGGCGGGATTCCTAACGGGAAGAAGTTCAAAGCGGTTCAGAC